>NZ_JAAHHU010000110.1:0-20637 GCF_010672095.1 Moorena sp. SIO3I6
ATGTATGGTCTTGAAATTAACTAAAAAGTGGTGCGTTACGGGGTGGGCTATTTCCATCAGGGGCGAACAGGCCGAAAATCCTGGTTAGCCCACCCCTAGGGCCTGTCTTCAAACTCGGAGATCCCCCTAAATCCCCCTTAAAAAAGGGGGACTTTGAGTATGGCTCCCCCCTTTTTTAAGGGGGGCTGGGGGGGATCATAATCTTGCGGAAAACTTTGAAAACACGCCCTAACGCACCCTACTGGCTGTTGCCTTTTGCCTATTGCCATTGCTAAAACCCATTTTAAATGCGTTTTAGTTTATCCTTTTGCCTGTACTGAGCCAATAAAGGGGGGAAAATATACTATAGGGTTGCCATTTATCAGGGTCTCTGAGCACTGACATTTCTCCATCCCATCCTGGTTCATTGATACGATTAGGTCTGGGGTCATTTCGACCCAAAACCCCAAAGGTTGATAAAGCAAAAAAGCGCAAGTTTTCTGGTTCAATTTCCGATTGCAGCAATAATTTGGTTTGTGGTAAATGCACATCAAACAAGTCAACTTCTGGATCAAGCCTGCCCGGCCAAAGTTCCCCTCGTTCACATTTAGTGATGGCCACCGCTACCCGTAAGTCCTTGGTTCTTTCATAGAAATCGATTTTTTGAGTAAAAACCCTCAATTTTTGAGCGTAATACTCATCACTATTCCCTTGCCACCCAGTCAGGAAAATTAAACATCCCCCTACATCTTTAGTGAATAATTCTTGAAACAACTCTTCGTGTTCAGGCTTGATATACCCTGATTCTAATTCATCAAAAATTTCTCCAGCCGCATCTTTAACCACTAGGTTAATCGTTTCGTTCTTATGGAGCTTTCTCTTCACTTCGATCTCAAAGGAGTAAACAGGTAAATCACTAACCCCTCCTACAGGAAGTCTTGTGCCTTCTAAGGAATCTCCTGACAGGATTATATTTCTAGCTTGTTCAGCAAGATATCTAGCATCGTCATTCAAGGGGTGGACAGTAAACATCTTCTGGTTAAAAGCCATTTTTCCCTCGGACCAATAAGCCAAACCAGCTAAATAAGTGGTTTTTCCTGATTTTCGCGGACCAATCACAAAAATATTTCCCATCTTGTAATTCCTCTCCTAACGTAAGCGGTCAGCCGTCAGCGGTCAGCGGTCAGCCGTCAGTAGACGTAACTAAGATTAAAAGAATGCTTACCTGTTTGATTCTAAAGGGTTTGTTCAGCTGATAGCTGATAGCTGAACGCGCACGCGTGCGCGTAGCGCTAATCGCTGATAGCTAATAGCTGATAGCTGATAGCTGATAACTGATAGCTGATAGCTTACCTCCTAACTAGCAAGAAAGCTGGCTAAATAAATCCAGGGTAGTTCTAACAGAGCACGATTATAAATACTGGTAATAAAACAACGCACAGGCACCCCCGCAGGAGGTTTAGTCATGGCTAATAATTGACGTTGTACTGGTCGAAAGTAGCGCTGGTAAACATAGCTATTACGTTGATACCAGTTTTTGCGAGAACGCAGTGGATCATAGGCAAGCTGAAAGGCTTCTTGCTCTAAATTGCAAAATAGATCGGCTTTGTTTAAGCAAATCAGAATATGTCGTACCTTGGGGCAATCATAATGAATAAAATCTACCCACCGTTGAAATCTATTACACCACTGTTGTTGAGTAGGAAATTCCGAGAAGTCTACCGGAGCCTGGGGTAATAGCATTTCCCGATAGGGTGGCAAGACTAGCAAAATCCCCTCGCTCTGCTTTACTGCTGCCAACACCTGCTGCCATTGTTGGGGATTATCCCGCTGCCAGGATTTGCGCCAGACTTCCCCGGGAGTATCGATCCAGTCTACAGAGATGGTCTTGCGACCAGCCGGTAACTTGACTTCTACATCAAGGGAACGAGTGGTATAGACATTACTTGGATCAACTGGTGTGGGTCGAAATTTGTCTTCTGTTTCATCAAAGAATAGTGCCTTCAGGTTTTCGTAACTCTGGTTGGGGATATGGACATAGTCAAATTGAGAGTTAGTTAACTCAATTGCTAAGGCTGTCTTGCCGGTATTGCGATCGCCTATGTAAATTACTGCCACCGTCTAGTCGAGATTCCTCTTTTATGGTATAATAAAAAATTTATCAATCAATGATGTGCAAGGTTTTAGGGAACAGGGAACAGGGAACAGGGAACAGGGAATCGGGAATCGGGAATCGGGAATCGGGAAGAAATTATTTGTACCTCATAGCTATGAAAAACGCTATATAGAAAAGTTCCTAGCTGAATCCTAATCTCTTGGTGATATTTGGAAGCAGCTCTGTAATCGGCTTGCCATCTTCTCCGATATCCCTAGCTTCTCTGTATAATCCAGCTGCATTATCTGTATACTCCTGGCGGGATGGTTGTTCCTTAGAAACTTGTACCATCAGCTTGGTGGTGTATTCGTCTAGTTTCTTTGCTTGTTCCGGACTCAAAGCTGACTTGGCTTGTTCTACAACCTGTACCAATCCCTGTAACAAGGCTTCCTTCTCTTGGTAATGGATAATTCGTTTCATTTGGTGAGCCAGTCCGTGGAACAGGGGAGCAAATTTCCAGTCTTTTAGCTTTGTTGCTGGGAATTGAGGGGGAGAAATTTGATTGAGGATGTCCATGTCTGCCCCCTCAACACCCACTGCTAGGAAGTTGAGTTGCTCTGCCGCCACTTCCTGCTTTACCTGTTGGGCGGCATTCTGCCAGTTATCACTGGGAGCACTACCTGTAATCAGTACTATCCAGGGTGGACAGAGTGGCAGATTCTGGTTTTTGTAGATAGACTTGCGGTTTTCAATTATTTTCAGTGCTAATTCAATTCCTCGCCCTGTCGCTGCTGTGCCGCTCAACTCCAGTTCATGGACAGAAAAGTTTCCAGCAGTAGTGAAAGACTGGACTACTTTAGCAGAATTGCTAAGTGTTACGATAGCTACTTCAACACAACGACAAACTGTCTCATCCTTTACTAATTCTTGGTCAAAGGTATTAATTCCCTGGACTAATTGTTCCAGATACTCCCCTGGCATGGAACTAGAGGTATCGAGTAGCAACACAATTGGATAACGTGGCAGGGAAGCTTCTAGTTGAGGAAGTTTTGTAGATCCTGTGGTAGGTAGTGCTGGTTGCTTACCACCGATAGCTGGATTAAGTAGAGGCAGTTGAGTTATTGGGTTGCCTAGCAGCATTGGAGCGACGAAGGCATCAAGCAGTCCAGAGTGGCTTCCATTAGAGTCAACCAAGACCTGAGGGAGTTGAATTTGAGGCAAGTTCTCTGCTCTGACCTTAGCTAGAAAGTATTGGGGGCCACCGAGGGCTTCAACTTCAGCACTGAGTTTAGCTCCGAGGACTTCTGCTTCTGCTTTACCTATTGCTTGAATCGATGCTGCTTGCCCTTGCGCTCTCATGCTATCTGCGTGAGCCTGATTTCGTGCGATAACAATATCTGCTTCAGATTCAACCAGTTTGGCCTGCATACTTGTTTTTGCCTTGGCTTGGGCAAGTTGGCCGATTATATCTTCTGTGTTTATTTTTTCCTTAAGAGTTTCAGCCTCTTGCTTGGTTTTTTCTCGCTCATTAAGAATCTTTTCCAATTCGTCAGGTAAATCGATCTCATTGATAAATGTACCGATAGCTCGAACTCCATATTCATCGAGTTCTGGTGTGATATAAGCCACTGCTTCTTTCTGTCGTTCACTGCGCTTATCATGAAAATCAATGGCTTTGTAATCTTGGGCAGAGTTGCGGAAGTAGTTGCCCACCATTGGCTCTAAAACTCTGGTAACCAGATTTCTGATTGAAACGAGTTTTTCTTGACCCGGCTCAATTGCATCCGATGGAGCCGATATCCTAGTTGCTTGGGAACCAATACGAGAAATCATTTTGGGAGCATTTTTAGCATCAATGCTAATAACTTGGGTAACTTCAATATCAAAAACATATCCATCTTTAGAACGAAGTTTTAAAGCACGAAGCTTTGCATCATAATTTGTTGGTGGCTTCTCTTTGTTTGACCAATCTAACGTAATTTCATGAGTTGGAACAATCAGTACATCCATTACTCTAGTATTTATAGAATGTTTGCCAGTATAAAGGGGAGTTTTCCAAACCCCTTTATATCCAGAGTCAACAAGTTCGTTTCTGTCAGTGTGAGGAGCTCTCCCTACGTGAGAGACTATGACTCCAACTCTTCCAGGCTCGATTTTAGTTAACGGCACCTGTTCAATCTTGACAAACCAAGGATTTAGATTCCAAGAACCAGTGGAAATAACTTCTTCTTGCAAACCATTAAATCCACCTCTATCGATGAATTGTTGAGGATTTTGGAAATTGTCATGACCTCCAACGCTTGAACCCGCTATTTCACCAACAGGTATTGGTTTACCGTCGTAGGTAGTAACAATGCCAATTTTGTCCGCCTCTACTTTATACACTCGTAAATCTTCGGGATTCATGCCATGCTCAATGGCATTGGCAGAGGTAATAACGGTAAACAACTCAGTGTTAATTTGATAGATTCCAGCACTGAGGATGCCTAGCTGACTACCTTTCTCACCACCGTTTTCCAGAAATGCTCGTGCATCCTGAAAATCATTGCACTCGACTACCCTACCCAAGCTTCGTTCTCGTGGAATCGGTTGTCCATCTTTGGCAACGACTAGCCCAATTTCTCCCCGAGGAATATTGATGATCGGCTCTCTACGAACTTCATATTTCCACGAAAAGAAACCAAAATATCTCCCCGGAGGAAGAATATCAGCCTGATAACCAGCTTCTTCATTGATCGCAATATATCTACCAGGGGGTAATTTTTGACCATTTTTTTTCCGCACAATGCCAACTTCGTTGGCTCCAATTTCAACCATTCCTAAAGTATTCATATCAGGTATACCTAACTTTATAAA
This sequence comes from Moorena sp. SIO3I6, assembly GCF_010672095.1. Taxonomy (NCBI): domain Bacteria; kingdom Bacillati; phylum Cyanobacteriota; class Cyanophyceae; order Coleofasciculales; family Coleofasciculaceae; genus Moorena; species Moorena sp. SIO3I6. Next base: position 4,931 of record NZ_JAAHHU010000110.1, read on the forward strand.
GTTTTATTATCCTTCAAAAAACAGGTTTCTATGGGCAACAAAAAACCTTTAAAATTGTTCTTCCATAAACTTAACCAACCAGGGTCATTTTTCAATCCAGTTAGCTGAAGAGAAGGTAGATGTCCTCTTGGTGCATCTAAACTAAAATAAAGATCATTATAGTTTAGCCATTTATCGTTTATTCGCCAGCCTACACGATTGCCAAATTCAAGAAAGTAATTGGCATCAAATTCACCAGGTTTACCACCAAAATTCAGCCATATCTCCCTCTGCACACTAAAGCCGAACCTACCTTTACTGACCGTTACCCAGAGGTTGTTTATAACCGAGAGGTCTGAGCAAGGGAAGTTTTCAATATCTTTAGCTCTTAACCAACCCTCCTTTTTTCGGTTGGTAACTTCGAGGATAACTCTAGCTGTCTCCAAGTCGGCTTCTTTCCATTTTCCTGCCTCCAAAAGCTCGCGAAGTTTGCTATAGTCAGCGCCAGGTTTTTTATCCTGCGGCTTAACAACTGGCCGCTCCTCCGACAGTCTTGGCTCTGAATTTAAACTAGAGTCCTCATCCCGAATCGGGCGTTCAGGTAAAGGTAACGGATCTAATTTAAGTGGAGACAACTGTAAATATGAAACTGTTTTTTTCAGTTCTTCTTGCTCCAGAGAGCTTAGATGAGCTTTTCGCTCACGAATTTTTTGCCAAGTTTCTTCACTATCGGTTTCTAACTGAAGTTGGCGGCGTGGATTATCCTCACAGCGTAGCCGATCTTCAATTTTTTTGATTAAAGCAAGATCTTTATTAATTGCTTCTAGGAGGTACTGACGTTCATCCACGGTTTACTTTCTCCGTAATTTATCTACCAATTGCTTCCAAGCCGACTTGATGTTGAATCCGCTTCCGAGTTCAATCTCACCTTCGTACTCCACAAGCATTGGCACAATCGGCAGAGCAACTTTCAACCTATGTTTAAAATCCATGCCTGGATCTTTGATGATTTCACCAACAGTTTCTACTTCAGAGCTGGGTAAAGCCGGAATACGCTGCTCCAGCAAAGCTAGCATCTGCTGCATCTGTTGGTCTGGCACCTGATTGGCTTCCACTGCATCTAGCAGTTTCTGAGTCAAAAGGAGTTGGTTTTGATTTAACTGCTCAGCGATCGCTCGAATCACAACCTGTTCAGTGGAACCATAGCGGTTTAGTAAGGCTTGACGTGTTTTCTTAAGGTCTTCGTAGATAGCAACCTGACCGCTCAACAGGATGTTTATCTTAGCATCCATCTGTTGCAACTGGCTTTCTACTTTCTGCATCTGAGCAGATTGAGACCCCTTCAACTCCTGGTTCAGATCTTTATACTCCTGTTGGTATCTAGCAACTGACTCCCGCTGTCGCTTAATTTCCCTGCGATACTTAGCTCGGTCACGAGGATTCGTTGTATCGGACAATTCGTCCTCGTAGTCCTTAAGCAATTCTTGGTCTTTGGCAATGTTATCTTCCAAATCTTGCAGCCTCTGGTAAAAAATTGAATAAATCACAGCTTTAAATTCCTAGGTTATGGGTTGGATTGCGGATAAAAGATGGGCTATTTAGTGTCTATTTTTAAATTAAGGTAGAACTCTCGACTCCCAATCGCTCTACCACTACTCCTGGTCATTTTATTGCCCTATTCCTTTTGGATTAGGTACTGATTATTCTAGTGAAATTAACTCTTCTATCTGTGCCAACAAAGATTCCAATTTTTCGCGCTTTTTTAAGTCCTCCCACACCTTGGACTTCTTAAGCCGCTTATAAGTAGCATCGATGCGATCAACAAATCTGCCAGGTCCTGGTGGAGATTGAAGGGCTTTAACCCGTTTCCGAATTTGACTTAAGGAGAGGGATTTAGCGATCGCTTCTGCCAGTAGCCCCTGACGGGAGGCTTGATCTTTGACTTTAGCTAGAGCTAGAGCTTTGGTATACTCGATTTGACCAACTCGCAGAGCCTCCAAGATATCCCCTGGTAGCTTCAACAGGGGGAGTCGGTTTTTGACAAACGACTCCCAACTCATCCGTCCCAGAGACTTAAACACAGTCTGAACATAACCTTCAAAATCCCTAACCCTAACGTTAGGGTTAACAGAATTCACATTCCCTTTGAGTTGGTTGTACATCCGATAAAGCCCAGAGACTACTTCGTCTTGAGTTAAACCCTGCTCCAGAGCAATCAACTGCAAGATGCCCTCGGTCTCCTCTACAGGGTTAAGGTCTTCCCGCTGTAGATTCTCCACTAAGGCCAGTTCCAGTGCTTCCGACTCACTTAACTCTCGAATTCTAACTGGTACTTCTTTCAAACCCACAGCTATTGCTGCTTTTAAGCGCCGCTCCCCTGCCACTAGTTCATAGTGATTGGAACCAATTGGCCTGACCAGCAAGGGTTCTAAAATTCCCTGCTCCTGCACTGAGTGGATCAAGGCGTCTAGCTGGTGTGGGTCAAAATAGCGTCGGTGTTTCTGCCGAGGGAGATATATTAACTCCAAAGGTACAACAGCAGCGGCTGGCACTTTGGTGGCCGCCGTAGTCAGCTGGCGCTCAAACAACTCTGGGACACTTTCGGAAAGGGACTTACATTGGGTAGCCATAAGCAGTTTCACACTAGCCAAACCGCTAGATTACTTGAGAAAGGGTAGACCAGGTACTTTTAAGGAATAGGGGGAGCTTTAGGGAGCGAAATTCCCTATCCTTCTTCAAGGTAGGGATGGGTAGCCTCCCTCAAAACCTTGCTTTTTTTAGCACATTTTTTCCCTGTCTTGATGCAGTCGCCCATGGGGAAAACTCCCAATAATACGCTGTATCACTGGGCAACTATTTCAATCTAATTGTAGTCCATTCTAGTGAATTAAATTCTTTCAAGGAAGTAATATAGTCTTTCGATTTAATAGGGAAAAATACTATTAGCTAAAGGCAACAGTTCCTCAAGTATATAGGATTTTTCTAAATACTATTTCCGGGCACTCTCAGACCAACATTAATTGTGATCTATAGTACTTACCGATTGGGTGATATGCAAATTACTGGGTTTTATGGAGCAGGTACTGAGGCCGTCGGCCACGCTACGCGAAGGGAGCAGGGAGCAAGGAATTAGTATCAGTGGTCAGATAAAAAAATAATCAAGTTAACTGCAAATAATCTTAGTTTTTTTAAATGAGATGGAAACATATAATGGATCAGGAAAGGGAAGATAAAACAGGTAACAGCTACCATTAGTAAAGAGCTTTGTAGAGTTTTCGAGATTATCCTAAATCACCCATATTGTTCATGACCTATTTGTAAATCTCATAACGGTTTCCACTTGGGTGAGGTACTTTTTTCATCAGACTCACAAGGGTAGGTTGTTTAGATCAGGGTCGCACCGCTCCCGACTACCTCAAGAATTTGTTACAAAAATTTTCAAAATATGTTATAATTTAAGTTTATTTGTGCTAAAATCAAATTGTGGACATAAAATCCACGGGAAGAGCCAGCCTAGGGATTTCCGTAGGCTCAAGGCTGGCTCTTGGTCCCCCTTACAGGAGATAACTTAATTTTATGTTTTATGGTGCATGCCTATACCCATGGGTTATGATCCGGCTATTGCCACGGAGGCAACCAGTAGTTTTCGCTCGCTTCCATAACCGTTCGGATGCCAAGAGCTATTTGCAGGCTCTGAAACCTCTGATGCCTCATGCCAAGTTTGTTCTTTTTTTTGATATAAGTCTGCCCATGGATTAAGAAGAGAGTACGTAGGGTGAGGGGCGGGCTTGCCATCATGTTCAACCCCGAGCGCCAGTGTTGGGACAGCCCGCCCGGTAACGCACCACCTTTGGCATCGGCATTGCTGAATCTTGGAATCAATAGGAGTAGAGTGGGCATCCTGCCCGCTCGAAAATATATTGAAACTGGCAAGATGCCAGTTCTACCAAGATGCCAGTTCCACGCCTGATGCCCATTCCACCTCACTCTTAAAATCATTCCATTATTAAGCAACGCCTTGGCATCACTGCAATTCCTTATACAACTCCTTAAACCGACGCTGCTGCTGATTATGATCGACAATTGGTGCTGGATACCCACACATTTCGCGATCGCTTTCAGGAATCTTCCCACTCACCACATACTCCGTATCCACAGAACTCAACTCTGGTAACCATTCCCGAATATACTCACCGTCCGGGTCAAACTTTTTGGCCTGACTAGCTGGGTTAAAAATTCGCAATGGTTTAGGATCCATGCCACTAGAGGCACTCCATTGCCAACCACCATTATTAGCACTCAGGTCTCCATCCCATAACCGCTGCATAAAATACTTTTCCCCCCACTGCCAATTAATAATCAAATCCTTAGTCAGAAAACTAGCAACAATCATCCGACAGCGGTTATGCATCCATCCGGTTTGATTTAACTGCCTCATCGCAGCATCAACGATCGGGTAGCCAGTCTTGCCCTCACACCAAGCTTGAAAGAATTCTGGATTATTCTCCCAGGGAAAATCTTGGAATTTCTGCCGATAAGGCCCTTGTGCTAATTCTGGGAAGAAATACATGGCATGTTGGTAAAACTCCCGCCAAGCCAGTTCCTGTTGCCAAGTTTGGATACTTTGGCGAGCTTCATCACTGCGACTCAAATTATAAGCATTCTGAGCCGCCTGCCAAACCGTGCGAATCCCAATCACACCAAACTTGAGAGCAGCACTAAGTTTGGAGGTACCATCCACCCCTGGGAAATTACGTTGTTCCTGATAATCCCCAATAGTGCGATCGCAAAATTCCTCCAGTATCTCTCGGGCTACCTTTTCCCCTGGTGGCACTAACAATTCATTCTCCCAGACATACCCCAAATCTTTAGCGCTAGGCAAATCAATCACCCCTGCTGCTAGGGCATTGTCTTGTTCTATTTCCGTCAGGGATTCAACCCTACTCAAAGTTGCTACAGGTTGTGCCTTAGATTGACCTTGCCAATTTTTCCAGAAAGGAGTGTAGACACTATAGGGGTTGCCAGACTTAGTAAAAATTTCTCCTGGTGCATGTAATAACTGATCCCAATAGTTATAGACAGCAATACCCTTTTCCTTCAAAGCTGCTGCTACAGCTTGATCCCGTTCCTTGGAATAAGGTTCCACATCCCAATTCCAACAAACAGCTTTAGCCTCCAGAGCAGTAGCTAAATTAGGAATTCCTTGCCTAGGGTCTTGATGTAGGATTAATAGTTGGCTACCAGCTTGCCTGTAACTTTGCTGCAATTGTTCTAAGCAGCCAATCATATAAGTTACTCTTGCTGGGGCAATATCATCGCGCTCTATAATAATAGGGTCAAGGCAGAAAACACCAACAAGCTTGGGACTTAGCTCAAAAGCAGCAGCTAGTCCCACATTGTCAGAAATCCGTAAATCACGGCGATGCCAGAAGAGAATCAGGTTACTCATTCAAGAACGGGCGAGCCATAAAAAAGCTGGAAATAGATTTAGCATCCACTGGCTCACCCTCTAAGATAGCTTGTTCTAACTCCTTTGGTGTCATTAAAACCACCTCTATATCCTCATCAGCATCTTGCTTAGGAGGGGCTTCCAATTTCTCCAAATCCTGCGCCAGAAACGCATAAATGTACTCATCAGAATAGCCAGGAGCAAGGGGAAATTTACCCAAAGATTTCCAGCTATGAGCACGATAGCCAGTTTCTTCTTCTATCTCCCGTTTAATAGTTTCAGCTGGGTTTTCATGGGATTCTACCGTACCAGCAGGGAATTCCAAAAGACGCCCACTAACAGCAAAGCGATATTGCCGTACGAGTACCAGTTTCCCATCGGGTGTTACCGGTACCGCCAAGGAACCACCAGGGTGACGGATACATTCCCATTGCCCTTCTGATTGATTAGGAAGACGTAGATTATTCACCTCGAAGCTAAATCGTCTTCCTTGGAAAAATAGGTGTTTTTTCAGGAGTTCTGGGGGTTCTTGACCAGGTAGCATCATAAAAATAAAGGATTAAGGCTTAAGACAGTTTAGCCCTTGGAGGAGTTGTGCGATCGCAAATCCCGTCACTGATTCTATCCAATTCCGGCAATTTGTGCCAGGCAAGCACCAAAGCTCTTTCCCCCATGGGCTTTCAGCTTGAGGCTAATGGTTACCAGACTTAGAGTAAGGGTGACTGCTTCCCGGATGCCAGTTTTTTCAACAATTCTACCAGACGGTGTTGGAGACTCATCTGACTCCTGGCCAATATCTAACACTACAATTGTTAATTTTACTTTTACTTGCGTCATCTCAAGGTGCGCTTTCCGTAGGCGAATTTAATTCGCCTACGGAAAGCGCACCTTAAGTGGTTTTGGTAAAATGCAGGTAACATTTTAAATTGGTAGGTCTTGTTGCAAATAATCGACCTATCTTTTTTTTTCCACAAAATGGTGAACACTTTACATTTAAAGCGTTTCAGGCTATTTCGTCACCCCTTCAGAGTCTTGTGGGAATTCCTTCTCTTAGCGATTAATAAAAATTAAAAAATAAAAATCATGAAATGCAGGTATAATAGCTGAAGGATTACTATTTCAATCAAAAAAAATGCTCAAATGAAATAGAGTACCCATAACTCGATGTCCCTTTGCTTTGAACAATTATGCATGTGTTGTGATGATTGGTTCAATAACAAAAACTCAAAAAAAAGTCAACTAAATATGAAAGCCGATTCTATTATAACTTACAGACATCCAAGGTTAGAAGATGGACTTGAGGTTTATCATCTAATCAAAAAATGCCCACCTTTAGATGTTAACTCCCAATACTATTATTATCTTATTTGTAGTGATTTTAAAAATACTTGTGTTGTTGCAGAATATGAGCAGAAAATAATCGGTTTCATCTCTGGTTATTTAAAGCCCGAAAATTCGAAATGCCTGTTTATATGGCAGGTAGCCGTTGCCGAAAAAGCCAGAGGCAGAAAAGTTGCCACGAATATGTTAAAATGGCTAACCAAACAACCAAATTTTAGTGATATTCAAAGTTTAGAAACAACCATTTCACCGGCAAATAAATTATCACAAAATCTTTTTATGGGTTTTGCCGAGGAAAATAAAGCTAATTGCCAAACCAATTCATTTCTTGATGTTTCTCATTTTGATACAGAATCACACGCTCCTGAGATTTTATATAAATTTTTTCCTCTTCAATTAAATAAAAATTAATTTATAAATCAAATCATGAAAATTATAGAGTCTTTAGAGTCAAATGTCAGAAGTTATATTCGTTCTTTTCCTGCTGTTTTTGATATGGCTGAAGGTGCAGTAATTTATGATGAACAGGGAAATAAATATATTGATTTTTTTGCCGGATCAGGGGTTTTGAATTATGGACATAATAATCCAAAAGTGATAAAGGCTTGGATAGACTATCTGCAAAACAATCGTATTGTACACTCACTAGACAAAGCAACTGTTGCCAAAATGAATTTTATGCAAAAGTTTTCAGATACTATTCTTGTACCCAAAAATCTTGAATATAAACTGCAATTTACTGGACCAACTGGTACTAATGCAGTTGAAGCAGCCTTGAAACTGGCTCGTATGGTCAAGAAGCGTTCTAATATCATTGCTTTTACCAATGGGTATCATGGTTTAACGATGGGATCACTTGCTATAACAGGCAATCAGTTTTATCATGATAAAGCTTATAGTCTCAGGATAAATGTAGATCATGTCCCTTTTGATGGCTATTTCGGCAAAGACGTTGACACGATTAACTATTTGCGAAAACTATTAATAGATCCCGGTAGTGGTATTGAGATACCCGCCGCAATAATTGTGGAAACTATACAGGGAGAAGGCGGTATTAATATTGCTAGTGAAACTTGGTTAAAAAAACTTCAGGCATTATGTCGTGAGTTTAATATATTATTTATTATTGACGATATACAAGTCGGTAATGGACGAACAGGTACCTTTTTTAGTTTTGAAAAAATTGGAATTCTGCCAGATATGATTTGTTTATCTAAATCCATTGGAGGTGGGCTACCAATGGCACTACTATTGATTCGTCCAGAACTTGATCAATGGCTTCCTGGAAAACATACAGGTACATTTAGAGGTAATAATTTGGCTTTTGTTGCTGCAACGGAGTTACTTGGTTATTGGGAAAACGATGATTTAACCAAGGCTGTTGAATATAAATCTAAGATTATTCAAAAATCCTTACAAAAACTGGCTGATGAATTGCCAGAATTACAAATGCAAGCTAGAGGTAGAGGTATGATTTGGGGACTAGAAATCCCGAAAGAAGGTTTTGCAAAACAAGTTTCCACCAGAGCATTTGAAAAAAAAATATTAGTGGAAACTTGTGGTAGCAACAGTCAAGTAGTTAAATTTTTACCGCCACTGATTATTGAAGAAGAGGTGTTAAATATAGGATTAAATAAATTATCAGAAGCGGTAAGAGAAGTTTTTGCTGAAAATTAGTCATACAACCCACATTCCGCAGGTTAGAGAGGATAACTATGGTATTTTCTATGGATGAAACCAATAGCATCTTCAATTAGAGTTAGAGTACAAGATCTTGACCACTGTGGCATAGTGGCAGGCATCATTGACCAGATGGGGCTAGGGCGTGTTTTCAAAGTTTTCCGCAAGATTATGATCCCCCCCAGCCCCCCTTAAAAAAGGGGGGAGCCATACTCAAAGTCCCCCTTTTTTAAGGGGGATTTAGGGGGATCTCCGAGGCAAGAAAACACGCCCTAGTGGAACAAATTAACCAGGAGTTGGGAACCCACTCCCAAGAGAAGCTCAGTGCATAAGTAGCGGTAAAAGCCATGATTATCAATGGTAAGGGCTTAGTCAGCGCTCCACTATACCTATTTGAAAAATTCTTTGAATGGCATTGCCACTGAACATCTTCGTCGGAGAGGGGAGTGAACCACTGCTTCTCTTTGATGACCGTCTGTGTTTATTGGTTTACACTCTCGCCCAAAGAGCCTTACGCCAAGCTCTCGCCCGGACTAAGCAAACTATTAACAACCAATTGGGTAAGCCGACGGCTACCCCGACAATGCGGTGGGTATTTCAGTGCTTTCAGTCGATTCATTTAGTTATCCTAGGCGGAGTCGAGCAAATTGTCAACTTAACTCATGAGCATCACAGGATTCTTCAGTTTCTTGGTGCTCCCTGCCAAAAATATTATCTACTGGTGTAACAAACCTGCGGAATGTGGGATACAATATGTAATAATTAGTATATGTAAATAAGAAATACTATATGATTGTACGTCGCTTAAAAGAAATTATTGGAACAAAGCGGGAAGTTAAAGCACCAAATGGCAACTGGACAAGTCGTCGTTTTTTATTAAAAGATGACCAAGTTGGCTTTTCTCTACATGATACTTTAATTCATGCTGGAACAGAAACTTATATTTGGTATAAAAATCATATCGAAGCTGTTTATTGTGTAGCTGGAAATGGAGAAATAGAAGACATAGAAACAGGTGAAATACATCCTATTTCAGATGGTACTTTGTATTTTTTGAACAAGCACGAAAGACATTATTTAAGAGCAACAGAAACCATGCGTATGATATGTGTATTTAATCCTCCTTTGACTGGAGACGAGGTACATAATAAAGAAGGTTTTTATGAAATAAATAGTGAGGAAAGCTAATAAAATAATCAACTCCAACAGAGACTTTTTGTAAGCATTCAGCCGTCAGCCGTCAGCCGTCAGCCGTCAGCCGTCAGCATTCAGCTGACGTAACAAAGATTAAACGAATGCTTACTTGTTTTATTTAAAAGCTCAAAGCTGAGAGCTGAGAGCTGAGAGCTGAGAGCTGAGAGCTGAATGCTTACGACTTTTTGATAATTTATAGATAAATTCTATTTGATTTATCTATATCTATAATAAATTAATGCTCTCTTGATGCAATAAATTCTGGTCTTGGTTTTGTGCCAGCATAGGGAGATATCAATTTATTATATATACTATTGTAAACAAAGAAAAGATTATATCTAGGAAATGGTGATAAATTGTCAGATGAACCATGAATTATATTACAATCAAAAAATATAACCCAACCGGCTTTGGCTTTAAACGAAGTTATACCATGTTTCTTGATTATTTTGGTGATTGAGTCTTTTGTAGGTACGCCATATTCCTGTTTCTTTAAAGAGTGTTTATAATGAGCTTCTGGAGTTTTCCCCGGACATTGAATAAAGTATTTATGAGAGCCTGGTACTAGTAGTAATGGACCATTAAACTCATTATTATCAGTAAGCAAAATAGAACAGCTTACAGCTCTCATGTTAGGCATACCATCTTCACTATGCCAAGTCTCAAAATCTGAATGCCAATAAAACCCTTTCCCATCAAATCTATCTTTACAATTCATTCTTGATTGATGAATATATGTTGGGCTTCCTAGCAATGCTTCTGCAATATTTAAAATCTTCCGACTGTAACAGAGTTTTTTAAATATTTCATTAGTTTTATGAATATTATATACAGACCTTACGATTTTAGAGTCTATCTCTCTAATAATTTCTGGATTTTCAGATTCTTCTAAGTAATTTTTTTTTAGTTTTTCAGCTTCATTTTTTAAATTATTTAATTCATGAAAATATAACATCTTTTCAATAATCAAGTACCCATTTTTTTTATAAAAAGTAACTTCTTTGTTATCAAGTTGAGCCTTTTTAAATTGTTCAATAGTACCATAAATGATTTGCTCTTTTCTTTTAATAAATCCACTCTTGTCTCCCCTAGAAGGGTACAGATCTTGTTCAACCTCAACTTTCATAGAATTATTTCTCCAAATATATTGGAATTTTATAAGTTGTTAATGCTACTATTCCAGTATCCATAATGATACCCCAAAATAATGTTTAAATTACTTTTTTTAGTGTTTGGTTTTGAAGCAATCATCAAAACGTTTTGACCCTGGTTGACTGACAAAAGTTGGGAATAAAGCCCCAAATCCCTTTCTCTATAAACTTTTTCGGCTCCAAGGAAAAAGCCTATTCGGTATCTGTTGTTTAACAGGTGAATCGAGCGGGTGAACTCGCGACCACAACTACCGCGCTTATAAGCTTTTCACGGTCTGATGGCTATAAACGCGCTTAGCCCCCATCGGACAAGCATTCTGGAAGTTTTGTCAGTCAACCAGGCGACCCCCAGTGCTATCTTAACAGAAATACTACCTCGTAACTTTTTGTTGCAACCTCCAAGGTAAGGATTCAGGGGTGGTGCATTAAAGAAGTGTGGGATAGCTAAATCGTGATTGTCACGGTAATGGCACGATGCACTACTCAATAGCAGTAATGGTGTTAGCAAAGTGTGGAATAGGTGAGTGAAGTACCCCAACCTGCTTCGCTGAGGTTGGGGCTTCCAATTCTCAACTCAAATCAGGGACGGTCTTATTCGTCTTTGAGGTTTCCCGCTTCATCCGCCGATGCCTCAACCAGAGGCGCGCGCCTGCTGGAATTGGTCTTACTCAGCGTCCACAGGCAGACATCCGCCTTCCGCAGACGTATAACTTTTACGACAGACTTACCATGGAATTACAGCTCTATGGCTAACCAGCCGGGGCAAGTCTCTTCCCTGAGCTCTGCTAGTACTTTTACACCTTGAAGGTAGCCTTTTAGTCAGTCAGGCGGGTCATCAACCAACTTTATTCTAACACGATTCGCAACAAGTCCTCGTCTCGCTATCCATCCCCACCGTGAAAGACGGTGGGGAATTCCGCGAGTTTTGTTAAATCATGCCAGCTCCAAGGAGCGATAGCTAATCCGGCTCTTTGTGCTGCTGTATTGTGATGCACGACTATGAATCCAAATCCAATTGAAATAGCTGACCACTAACCTTACTGTTGCCTCAGTTTGCTTCCAGGCTTTGGCAAAGCAAGTTCTGTCGGCGATGCCACCGTCGAGTCTGCTGGCGGACAATTCCGGAACGTTCGCTCTAATTTTTGGGTCTGGTCTTTACCGTCAGATGTGTTTGACATCAGTTGGTAGAACTCGCTCATACCCACCCCAACCATCTGTATGCCATTGTTGACAATCTGTTTTGCCTTCTGTTTTAACTAGGAATTGAGAGATCAACTCGTCAGTATGCTTGCCCACTCTAGCAGCAAGAATTAGTCCGTTTCCAAGATCTTGATTTATCCCAATCCAGCAATCTCCCACTATCATCTGATCTCGGAGACAGTGAAATTGTTTTTTTGCACAAATGACCAAAACTCATCGCTAGTTATCTGCTCTGTTTCTACCTTTTGCACAAGAGCCTTATGAACCATTTGTCCAAATAGAGAAGCTTTTCGGACATTACTCACCACTGTGTTGTATGCCAGATGCGTAGTACGGCTAACTCCTCTTAAACTGCAACCTTGCTGCGATCGCTTGTAATACTGCACGGATTTGTTCAGGGTTCACAAGTCGATCGGTAATAGATAGTATCAAAGGTTTCTGTGAAAGTCTGCCGACAAACTCGACAGTAATAGCGTTGACAACCCTTGCTAGTTTTCCCGTGTTTATGAGTCTTGTGATGACCACACAGAGGACATTCCATAACATTGAAGTATTTTATTTACCTCTGCCATCTTACCATTCCCACACTTCTCTGATGCACTACCCGCAACGGTTTATGTGTAGAAAGTTTACTTATCTTCACCGTTGACAGTCAACCGTCAATCGTCAACCGTTAATAAAACCTGGTTAACACAGAACTGAACTAGACTTGCTAGTCACTCCATTACCACTGTCTTCTAAATTCTCAATAAAATGACTCCAAGGTTCTGTATAAGTTTCTGTGTAAGTTCTCGAAAAATCTAGAATAGGAGTTTCTTGTGCTGACCCGATCCAACCACTCACTGGAGAAATTAACGGGAAAAGCCACTCATAGTAACTCTGGGGAAACGGAGTACTAGAGAGTTCCATGATGCTCTTATAAAATAGCCCAAAGGTTCCTGGGTCAATTTTGTGCTTCTCGACAGCGACTTGGATAAATTCCTCTGGACTCAAGCCTACATAACTTTGGCAGATTGTCACCCAATTCTTTAATCGTCGCCTGGCCTTTAAGCTCAGTGAAATAAATTTCACTCCCTTGAGTTCCTCAAATTTAGGAGACTGATTTAACACCTCCTCTAGGCCGGTGGTATCTGTCGAACCACTGAATTCCCTTTGCAACCGTTTAGCGATCGCTAAATTAATCTCAACTAATTGCTGTACTGGTCGCCACTGAAGCTCTGCCAAAATCTGCTCCATGGAAATAGGTGGTGTCAAAGTAGAGGAACTCGATTTCTGGTTCCGTTCAATCGCTTCGATCGGGTTTTCCTCACTGACCAAGAAGCTGATCAACTCTTCCGTTGTCCAACCAATACCTTTAGCCAGCCTCTCTAGCTTCTCTAAGCTGGGAGTAGTATCACAATTCATCCAATTTGTCAAGGTATTGTTAGTGACATTGACTTGCCTAGCAAGTTCCCGGACACTACCCAATTTTTGAGCCAGTACCTTAATCAATTGACTTAGCCTTTGGTGAATTTTGCTGTGTTTTAAGGAACTGTCTTTACTTGTGTCCAATTTTTTTACCACTCTGTTCTGGTGACATAATGTAACACTTCCCGATCCGGTAAGTGTAGGCTCGGGCGTGGCCATTCTCCGCTTTGGTAGGGAGCACTAGAAATCGAAATTGACCCCAGGTGGCGATGCGATCGCATCGCCAGAAGCCAAGCGCGTCCATACCACCATGCTGCCCAAATATGAATAGATTGAGCTTATCTTCTCCGTGAAAACTCAGTGGCAACTCCCCGGTGGGCAAAAGAGTATCTTACGTATAATCACGGTTGTTCAATATTTTTAACAAAATTAGGATAGTTGTGAAAAGGGTTGAACATCACCATTACATCTACACCATATGTTAAAGCATCAGAACTGGGAGAAAAGGGTAACCGCTAAGCAAAGCAATACCCTTGCTCAGGAAAATCAGCAACTCAAAATTAAGTCAGATAAGTGCTACATTCCCATGACAAGTGGCCACGGTGGTTCTTCAACGTTAGTCGGTTGGAAGCAGAAAGTCACTACACAGAAAGTCACTACACAGAAAGTCACTACACAGAATCGAGTGAATTTCTCGAGCTACCCACTGTGCCCTCCCCGCCACACCAAACCGGAGAAGCCTGTAGCTCCCCAAGAACAATTAAGTAACTTACAAGAAACCTGTGGTAAAATCGTTCATCTGCTCTGTACATCTGACTATGGGAAACTGACTCAAGATGAATTGAACAGGAAGTGCCGGTATTCAGAAGAGCGACTTGCCCAAGGACTGAAACAGCTTGAGCTTGAAAAAGTAATTGAGTTCAAGTGGGGCATGTGGGTGATCATTAATCATCAACCCATCTGTCCTAAATGCGGTCTCAAAACTCGTGTAGTTAATTCTGCCTTGACACCAGGGAAAATTAAATCAATCTGTTCAACATGTCTCGAGTTAAAGCGTATTCAGTCAAAATTGCCGTTTTGATGAACTGCACTAAATTCTTAAAGGGTGGAGTGGGTTGTGAGGAGAATGAACAGCGAAAGCTGCCAAAAAATGGACAATGGAAAATGAACCATCCATTCTTGATGCAGTCGCTCATGGGGGAAACCCCCAAGACCGCGCTGCATCGCTTGGGTAATGGGATTTTAACCTGTAGCCCTTGGTGATCTAGGAAAGCAGTCTCAAAAACTGTGGTCCCTATCACCTGATGATGGGGTGATCAGGTGATGGGGAGCAGGTTGATCATAATGTATCCCGTAGCAGTCCTATCAAAATCAGGAAAACCATTAGTGGGACGCAGCATTCCTCCCCTCCTAACTATACGAGTGTAGGCGGAATATCCAGCTGCAATTTTTAACTAACGAAAAACCATGCATCGCCCAATTTACCTAGACTGCCATGCCACAACACCTATGGATGAACGGGTGTTGGAGGCAATGTTACCCTACTTCACTGAACATTTTGGCAATCCATCGAGTATCAGCCATACCTATGGCTGGGAAGCTGAAGCAGCGGTGAAACAAGGGCGTCAGATTCTGGCAGATGCTATCCATGCCACACCGGTAGAGATCATTTTTACCAGTGGTGCCACAGAGGCTAACAATCTAGCCATTAAAGGGGTAGCTGAGGCTTATTTGAGTAAAGGACGTCACCTGATTACCGTGCAAACTGAACACAATGCTGTTCTTGACCCCTGTCACTATTTAGAAACCCTAGGGTTTGAGGTGACATTTCTACCGGTAAAAGATGATGGACTAGTGGATTTAGGCCAGCTAGAGCAGGCTTTCCGTCCTGATACCATATTATTGTCAGTGATGGCAGCCAATAATGAAATTGGAGTGTTGCAGCCTTTGGCCGAGATTGGGGATCTTTGTCGCCAGCACAATGTACTCTTCCATACAGATGCTGCCCAGGCTATTGGCAAAATCCCCTTGGATGTGCAGTCGATGAAGATTGATTTAATGTCCTTGACAGCCCATAAAATTTATGGGCCAAAGGGGATTGGGGCTCTCTATGTCCGGCGTCGTAACCCGAGAGTAAGGCTTGCACCCCAGCTCCATGGCGGTGGACATGAACGAGGGATGCGTTCTGGCACACTTTATACCCCTCAGATTGTGGGGTTTGCTAAGGCTGTGGAACTGGGGTTAGAAGAACAACCCTCAGAATCTCAACGGTTGATAGAACTCCGGGAGGGTCTGTGGACCACTCT
>NZ_JAAHHU010001100.1:0-1684 GCF_010672095.1 Moorena sp. SIO3I6
TAGAATGAAATAGCCCTGCTTAATCGGCACTGTTTTCAGTCTGATCATCCTGTCAACGCGCAATCAGTCCAACTTGATTCCAGTTCGCGATTATAAATATTACGTTGATGATTTCTTTCCTTTAAAACCATGAGCCAGTTTACCTATGTCGGGACAGAGTTAGAGCTATTTGCTCAAGCCAAGAATTGGAAAAACTATATAAGAGTCTTATTAACGAAATATATCAAAGGTGATGTCTTAGAAGTTGGGGCAGGGATAGGAAGCAACACCCGTTTACTCTGTCGCTCCCAATATAGTCAGTGGTTGTGCCTAGAGCCAGACAATCAGCTTTTCCATGCTCTAGAACAATCGATTGATTTAAATGGTATCATCAACTGTTATGCCCGCAATGGAACTATTGATAGTTTGAATAATGAGCAATTCTTTGATTCAATTTTATACATTGATGTTTTAGAACATATCCACAATGATAATCAAGAAGTTATCAAAGTGTCTCAACATCTAAAAGCTAATGGAAATTTAGTTATTTTAGGTCCAGCTCATCAAAGATTGTTTACTCCCTTCGATGCAGCTATTGGTCACTATCGTCGCTATAGTCAATCCAGTCTTAAAGCAATAATACCAGATAATCTCAAGATTGTTAAATGTCTCTATTTAGATAGTGTGGGTTTACTAGCTAGTCTAGCTAATAAACTGATACTTAAGCAAAGTCAACCAACTTTAAAACAAATACAAGTATGGGATAGCTTAATGGTTCCTATCTCTAGAACCTTAGATCCTATCTTCAGATATAGATTAGGAAAATCAATTCTGCTAATAGCTAAAAAATATCCTGATAAAATTGATAAAGGTTAATTTTGACTATAAATAAAATTAACCCTATTACTAATTTATTTAGGATGGCCATAAAAACCTCTAAAACCTTTCCACACTTTACCACCGTGTTGAATGTTTTTATTAGCTAAAGACACCCAATACTGGTTGGAATCATCAACATTTTGATCTTGTAAATTTTTAGGGGTTTCAAAATATTCTAGAGACTCTAAATACTCAAAATTATCTTGATCTTCTTTTGAGATTACCGAAATTTGAGCCAACCTTTCTCTAAGAGCTTGAGAATTAGAAATAGCTACTTTATGAAATTGAAGAACTATAGGAGTAAAACAAAGCATTATCCATAAAAAAGCTATAATTATATGGATTTTAGCAAAAATTTTTGAGATTCTATACGCAAGCCAAACAAAACCCAAAGGAACAAGTGAGATTGAAGCTACCCATTGTCTTGTTAAAATCCAATAGTCACTCCGAAAAGAGACATAAGATAAAAATATAGATATTCCCAAGGCTATAATTATTAAAAAAGCAGGACTGATCAGGTCTTTAAGATAAACTTTCCTAAGTTTTGGAAAAACTATAATAATTGAGAAAATCACGAAAATGGGAATCAGCAAGGGATCTAAAAATTTTTGTAAGAATTCAAAATGACTCAAGTCTATAAAAGTTGTGAGTAACTCATCCTTTTTGATCCAATAAAAAGGATCGAATGTAAACTCTGGCCGCCCTCGTAACCAAGTTAATAATCCCAAAGTAAAATAGACTATTGTGCCGAGGACACAAAGAGGAATATTCGTATGTTTAATGACAGAGTTAATGGAAATTTTTTTGCCAGTTTGAATTAATTTTT
>NZ_JAAHHU010001101.1:0-1677 GCF_010672095.1 Moorena sp. SIO3I6
CTTGTACAGCAACTGGGACAATTTCTGCCCCACACAAGAAGTTAACCAGGGTACTTTTACCACTGCTAGTTGTCCCTGTTGTGGCTAAGGTAAGAACCGGTTCACTGAGTTCTTTCACTAATTCACTTACCGCTATCTGGAATTCGAGGTTTAAACCTTCGAGTTCAGTATGGTACTCTGGGGGTAGCTGCTCACGGATATGCTCCTGAAAACTACACCATTCCTTATTAATATTATTGATTGATTCTTCAACAGCTTCAAAAATCTTTTTGATGTTGCTTCTCATTATGCTCAAAGCCTTTAGTGTTGAGTTGTAACGATGGTATATAAACTACTCTGACCTTAAAAGTAGCGGAAAACATCCGATAGGGATTATTTCTTTTTTATTAAGCTTTTAGTTGGTTTTTAAATAGCTCTTAATCTAAGAGTAGCCTAACTTAATATAAGACTGTCAAGGTAAATGGCTAAATGAAATATTTGTGAATCCAGGCAAGGATAATGAAGAAATTACTATTGGATTATTGGTGATGATAGAGTATAGGGTTTCCTGTACGAGATATAAACTTGTATGGTCTTTTGTTATTGGAAAATAAAACTTTACCCAGGCGTAGCCTCTCTCAGGAAGGGTTACGCCTGGGTTTCTTTTGCATGAATGCCTATTGCCTATTGCCTATTGCCTCTTGCCTCTTGCCTTTTTAAGCAATACCTATGTTTACAACCGACATCCAAACCTGCTGATTATGTTTGTGATGGACTGGTAGTTTCAGGGTCTAAGGGAGTATCTGATGTAGATTTTTTGGTAACCCAAGCGGTGATAATATGAGAAAGGAGTCCGATTGGTCCGGCAAATAAGCACAGCACTAGGGAGTGAATAGTCCAAATACCAGCCTGTTGCCCTTGCCAATAAATCCAACGCCCTACAAACAAGTCCAAAACTAGGAAGTGTATCCAGCCAGTAGCAGCAACGGTTTCGTCACTAAAGAAGTGGGCAATATCGGCTAACTGAGGATTGGATAAGGCTTGGGCGGATTCTGGTGTAATGCTATTAATAAATAGGTAAATATACAAACCTGCTAGAGCGACGAAGGGAAGATAGGATTCCATTACTCGCTTGGTAATGCCCCAATTTGGCAATAAAATCATCAGGAGCCAAAAGGGCAAAACGAAGATATTGGCAATATTAAACAGTTGAGTGATAACCATATTTCTGTGTTTAAGATTTCAACTATTTACTATAGCAATTATAAATTGGGTGAAGTTTTTCTGGGTGTTAGGGAATAGGGAGCAGGGAGTAGGGAGTAGGGAGTAGGGTGAAGAGCATGGGGAGTGGTAAAAAATCCTGTTCAGCTAATGAGTCTTATAGCGTTTATTGGATGTATGAGGTACAATTATCAAGCTCAAAGTCCCCCTTTTTAAGGGGGATTTAGGGGGATCTCTTTGTACCTCATGGGAAACAGAATTGCTATATAACTTCTATCAGTTTTACCCAGAGCATTTGAGATGATGGGTTCGGATTAATCTGTTGTGTTAATCTGTTATGCTAATTTGTTCAGGTTCATTTTCCACAGTTGGATGTTGGTTAGACCAAAAAGATTACCATTGCTCCTCCGAAACCCAATCACTGGGGAGAGTTTAATCTCAGGTCGCCCCTGGGGATAATTTTGAACAAATTCCACA
>NZ_JAAHHU010001102.1:0-1676 GCF_010672095.1 Moorena sp. SIO3I6
TAGTTCTCCTACATTAAATTCCTGAAAACTGTGGAATAGGTTAGACCCTCGTATTGCCCCACCTTCGATTTTATCTGCTATTTTTCCTCGGACATTGGTATTAGGTATCACCACAGACGATTCTGAACCTAATGTCCCATCCGGAACAATATCAGCCAAGGCATAGTTTCCCGACATGGCTAGGGTTAACCAACCCAGGGGGAACGCCATTGCCCTGGCCCAACCTAAGGTGAGGGTGATTACTAGCTTTCTTCCACCCATATTCAGTTCTAAGTTATTGCTTTAAATATCTTCTGGTTAATTCTAGCAGTTATTAGTGCTTTTTATTGGAACTATGGAAATTTTAATAAGTGTGGTTAAATGGGGAGAGATCACCCTCAAATTATGGGATATATAGCGTTTTTATATAGGTTGTAAACAGGCTTAGGGCATGAATTGAAATGCAGTAAAAATGGGAAAGGTAAGAGGGTAAAGATCTTCGTATTTTTCTTTTTCCATAAAAAAATACTACCTAGGTTTACATCTCATTTATAAATGCTATAACTATCGGATCTAATACCGAGTTGCATTCAAAGAGAGTAGATTGCTTGCATAGGGAGATGGGGAGATGGGGAGATGGAGAGATGGGGAGATAGGGATAGAAAGTTGTACGTTTGACCGCAACTTAGTATAAGCGATCGCGTAGCGTGGCCATTCGCGCAGCGTGGCCCAAAGGCCAAGGCCAATCGCGTAGCGTGGCCATTCGCGCAGCGTGGCCCAAAGGCCAAGGCCAATCGCATAGTTGTTTAACAGTTAAGCTTCCGCAACGGTTAGGCTTCCGCAACGGTTACGATCCATTCAAGAGCACAGTATCAACAGCTAGTAGTCAGTTTATGCGATCATCCCATGCTTGTTTAACAGTTAGGCTTCCGCAACGGTTAGGTTGACCCAACGGTTACCATCAATCAGGATAAGACCATGAAAAGCTAGTAGTAACCCATATTCCGCAGGTTGGTCAGACCAGTAGATAATAATTTTGGCAGGGAGCACCAATAAACTGAAGACCCCTTAATATTAAACATTATTTAATAATTTCATCATACTGATTGCTGTCATCTTGTTGTTCCTTGATTGAGTTTATAATCTCGTTTAATGGCTTTTGGTTTAGCCACTGATGGCGTTCTTTGGTATAGTCACCTTGACCCCAGTTAAAATATTGAATAAACCGAATTGCATCAACCATTCCTAAAGCATCAACTAAGGCTTGATATCCTTGTTTTATAATTTCCTGTTGGGGTTTAATCATCATCGTTATTATCCATTTGTGTAGATTATATTAGCCAACGCACAGGATTATCAACAGCTACATTGATTGCCCTAATATTTCGTTTAGCTTTGTTAATAAGTCGGTCATCTGTAGCTCAGGGGGTGGCAAAAATGCTAAAAATTAGGCGTTGCTTAATAATGGAATGATTTTAAGAGTTTTTAGGTGCGCTTGACCTTGGCGAATTTAATTCTTCATGGGTCAAGCGCACCTTTGACTAAAATAAGCTATCAGCTGATAGCTGATAGCTTATAGCTTAGGTTGCTGTTACCCAAAAGGAACATTCAACGCGCCATTTTGCTTAAGCCATTGGCACTGTTGAGCACTTAATCCTTTAGCATCGGTAAACACCGCACCAGATCGGAAGAACACC
>NZ_JAAHHU010001103.1:0-1676 GCF_010672095.1 Moorena sp. SIO3I6
TGAATTTAGTAGGGTGTGTTAGGGAAGGCATCGCCCTCATTTTTCGCCTCGTAGCCAGTGTTGGGATAGCCCGTCCGATTGTAACGGGCAAGATGCCCATTCCACCCACCGAGTCAAACTGCACTTGTGATCTCTTTGCAGTCTACCACTGAGATACTTTGGTTTGGGTTGTTTTGTGACCTTCGCTGGTGCAGAAACTGGAATCGAGTACTCAATGCGATTAGCCCGAAGGGCTACGCTACGCGATTGGCCGTAGGCCACGCTAAAAGCGATCGCATCCCAAAGGGAGTGACAAGCCGCCTTTTTACCCTTGTTATCACCCCCTCAGGTCTTAATCCCTACTCCCATTAACTGAGGAGCTTTGTAGCTCACCCCATTGAAAACACTATAGAATACCGATTTTAAGGACAATATCAAAAACAAGCCGATGTCAAGAAATCGTCTAATTCATAGAAATCTGTGTTTTCTAAGTCTTTAGGATGGATGACTAAAGTTAGTTTCCTGGTGACAAACTCCTTCTTAGAAGCCACTACGAATGAAAGAATAATTAACTTAGCTAATGCCATTCGAGGTAAGTTAGTACGAGCTAAGTCTGCTCCAATAACAGGTATAGCAACGTCGATACCATGACCCTTCCGGCGAACTTCTTCCCAAAGACAGCTCAAAGAATTCCAAATGTAGTCAGCATTTGACTGGACTTTCAGGTCATTGCCCATATAGCCGTAAGCTGTCCAGAAATAGCGTTTGTCAGGGGAACCCAATGCTATAGTTGTGCCTATGGGATAGCGCCAAGACTTTCCCTTCTTTTTGTTAGGTTCTTTTGTACGTTGAGCTTTGTAGTGCTCCAAGACTGCTTCAATCTCTGCGTCTAATTTAGTCAGGTCATTGCCATAAATGCCGGTAAGAAACTGTCCTTGTACACTAGAAGGTTTGATGACTTCTCCGAGTTCCGTATCGAAAACATCGTTAGCTCCTATGACTAAATGCCCAGACTGATTAAAAAGATTGCCAATTTTAATTTCTAAAACTGAGTCGGGAGAAGACAACGCTTTACACACTGAAGTACGGGGAAAACGCTGAATAACTGCTATGGCCAGGGAGACTACTACTAGTACCAAGTAGCCAATCCAACCAAAATTCAGACTCTCTGGAAAAAAAAGTGCTGCTGGTTCGATGGACAGCCATAAAAGACCAAATATACTGATAAAAGAGCTTCCTATGCGTTTAAGCCCAACCTGAGTCAAGAGTTTGAGATAGAGCATCAATTCTTCAAGATGTTTATTCCAGTCTGTGTAGAAATTCTACTATACCCACCCTTCAGGTAAATCTTGGGGTATAGACACTTTCAGGGCAGCTTCAAAAGCCTTATTCGCAAGCTCTATAGTAATTTTGTTAAACCACAGAGACAAATCTTGACAAAAGCTGTCTCGAAAATTTGCTGGTTGTTTGTAATTTTTAGTTAATGCCTTGCGCTGAACTCTCTTCTTGAAAGCCAGTACTTTTTTTCGCTGTTCCAACTCTTGCTTTGTCTTTAAATTGGCGACTGCATCTCGTAAATATAACCAAATATTTAGCTTTTTATTATTTTTCAGCGCTTTAACTGCTCGGTCAAACTCTTCAACTGTTCCAGAATATGCGCGGGGGGTTTTAGTCCCAATGAGATCGGAAGAGCGTAA
>NZ_JAAHHU010001104.1:0-1675 GCF_010672095.1 Moorena sp. SIO3I6
AAGATTATCCGGAAGCTTCCAACTATCGCTATGAAGATGGTCTAGAAAAATATGATGATATTTTCCGTTATGCTCAGAGGTTGTCTGAGAAGTCTCATTTGCTACATCCAAGCCCCCTAAATCCCCCAATTTTGGGGGACTTTTAGAAGCAAATTGACTCTTGTTCCCCCCAAAGTTGGGGGGCTAGGGGGGCAAAATTCAGTATAAAAAAACTTTTCAGATATCCTCTCAGTGCTCCCATGTCGAAAAAATTCGCATGGAGGCAACACCAGACTATCTTTACTCATTAGGTACACCCCATAAAATAAAACAATCTCTACCAAATGTGAAACTTATATTTATCCTACGGGAACCGGTGTCTCGATTAATTTCTTGGTATAAGTTTGCTAAACAAAAAGAGTATCTTCCTCAAGATATCAGCTTTGATAACTATGTTAACCAGCAATTAATTAATGATAATTTTGAACACGAAAATACCTATACCTATATGCGTTCCCTTGAGCAAGGGCGTTATTCTGTCTACTTAGAGCCTTACTTTGAGTTATTCGGAGCCGATCGAATTTATGTTGCTTTTTATGAAGAGTTATCCCAAAATCCCAAATATGTGCTTGAAAAAATATGTGGATTTGCAGGAATTGATCCAACCTTCTATGGGGATTATCTTTTTAAAGTCTATAATTCCAGTAAGGCAGTAAAAAATTGGTGGTTTCACCGGAATTATGAGCAGTTTCTAAAGTCTATGCGTCAATATACCCAAGACAAACCTATCCACAAAGTTTTGAGGAAAATTCGACGGTCCCTGGATCCGGTCTATTTACGCCTTAATGTGCAGCCTCAGGAAAAGGTGTCGATTTCACCAACTATCAAAAATGCTCTTAGTAAGTATTATAAACAGGAAATTACAGCATTAGAAGAACTACTTGGCTACTCAGTTCCATGGCAATCATGGAATTAATTTATAAAAAAACAATAACAAATAACACTACCGAAACAACGGGACACGATATGATCAGACTGATGAGAGAAGAACACTAATTTAGGACAATATCCATGAAGAAATATGTCTGTACCACTTGCGGCTATGTCTATGACCCAGAGGTAGGGGATCCAGATAGTGGCATTGCACCGGGAACACCTTTTGAAGATATTCCAGATGACTGGGTATGTCCGGTTTGTGGAGTCGGTAAGGAAGATTTTGAACTGGAAGAAGAGTAACATTTTTAAGCACCTAAACAAAATTAATTTCCTACTACCAATCTCTGTAACCCTTACATCGTAAGGTTTTGAGTTTTGGAAAATGTGTAATTAATTTTGTGCACCTGCTTATTGTCGTATTGATTGTCGTAATCGGTGGCAGTGCCACCGTTTTTTTTGACAAAAAATAGTGGTAGGCAATAAAAAACCGTGCCTTACCAAACCCGGAGTGCTAATTGCCAAGAATGCGATTGGCAATTAGCACTCTGACACTCCATAGCGCTGCTGAATTTCCAGCAATTTTACCCTGGCCTCCCCAGCATTATCGGCCAACTCAGCAAACTCCAAAAATCGCTTCAATTCCTTTTTCAACAAACTCCGTTCCACTTCCCAAGTTTCCCGTCCCAAATCTGGGGGCAATACAATCATGTCAAATAACGTTGCCCGTTCCTTACCTGGGTGCGGTCGCAACACTCGCCCC
>NZ_JAAHHU010001105.1:0-1674 GCF_010672095.1 Moorena sp. SIO3I6
TAGGGCTTGCTGCACAAACCGGAAACCAAAGGCCATCAAGGCTTTGAGCCGCCTTGAGAGTTGCTAAAGTTCAAGGAAATCTGATAAAATCCTTTAAAACCCTTGCACCGCCATCAGGGAAAATGTATCGAAAAGTTGATTCAGCCCCGAACCAACCGGAAGATTTTGAGCTGCCCTTTGAGGGAAAGTTATCAGAAAATAACCGTTGGGTTATCATGGCTAATCTGGTACCATGGTCAGAATTTGAAGAGGAATACGCCAAAAACTTTGCGGTGGAAATGGGGGCACCTGCCCTACCATTTCGGATAGCATTGGGTGCATTAATAATCAAAGAGAAATTAGGAATAAGTGATCGAGAAACAGTAGAACAGATAAAAGAAAATCCTTACCTACAATATTTTATAGGTAGAAGTACTTACAGCAACGAAGCACCGTTTGACCCATCACTCTTGGTAAGATTTAGGAAAAGAATAACAGCAAATTTAGTCAACCAAGTGAATGAAAAGATGGTGTTGGAGGTATTAAAAAAAAAAAATGAATCATCAGATGAAAACTCTAAAAAAAACCTAGAAGGAAAAGAAGAGGAAAAAAATACAGGGCAATTGCTATCCGATGCGACCGCAGCACCAGGAGATATAAGGTATCCCAATGACTTAGGGTTATTAAATCAAGCTAGAGTCGCCAGTGAAGAAATAATAGACCACCTATATGAAACCGTGAGAGAAAAAGTAAATAAAAAGCCAAAAACCTATAGAAACCTGGCTCGAAAAGATTACTTAAAAGTAGCGAAACAACGGAGACCCAGAAAAAAAGAAAGAAGAAAAGCGATAAAAAAGCAACTGCAATATATAAAAAGAAACCATACCCACATCGAGCAGCTAATCCAAGCAGGGGCAAGGCTAGAGGCTTTGAGCAATAGGGAATATAAAAGCTTGCTGGTGATTGCCGAAGTCTACCGTCAACAACAATGGATGTATGACAATAAAACACAGAGAATTGACAGCAGAATAGTCAATTTAACCCAACCTCATATCCGTCCCATTGTCAGAGGAAAAGCCGGAACACCTGTGGAGTTTGGCGCGAAATTATCCGTCAGTTGTATCGATGGATATGTATTTTTAGACCGTATAAGCTGGGATAACTTTAATGAATCAGGGGATTTAAAAACTCAAATTGAAGCCTTCAAACATCGCACAGGAGTTTACCCAGAATCTGTACATGTCGATAAAATTTATCGAACCCGCTCTAATCGAGCCTTTTGTAAAGAGAGGGGAATTAGAATAAGTGGACCTCCCTTAGGAAGACCGAAAGCCAATATTAGTCCATAAAAAAAGAAGCAAGCCAAAGAAGACGAAAGAATTCGTAATGGGATTGAAGGAAAATTTGGAGTATCTAAACGTAGATTTAGCCTAAACCGAGTCATGGCTAAACTTCCTCATACTTCTCAAACAGCTATTGCTATTACTTTTTTAGTCATGAATTTGTCTGCCCTGCTGCGGCAGTTTTTTTGTTTTTTTTCGTGCTTCAAACAAAATAACACCTTTTTGGGTAATAAATTGTTATTAAAGGTTATCATTATGGGACTTGTCACCAATAAACACTCATCTTTGCTTCAGGCATAAATAATTAAATAATTCATCGGTTGTTTTTAACCGACTTATTCAGCAAGCCCTA
>NZ_JAAHHU010001106.1:0-1673 GCF_010672095.1 Moorena sp. SIO3I6
AAGAGAGACTATCTCCACTTATCAGAGCGCCCAATGGTGGAAACCATTGTCAAAATGGTAGTACTTTCCCCATTATTGAAACTAGCTGGTTTTTATCGTTATCCCTTTTATATTACTGCTGAAAAAGTCGTAGAAATTACTTCCCAAGATCAAGAAACAATTATTACCGGAAGACTTGATATACTCATCTACACTCCAGAATTTTGGGTATTAGTCATCGAAGCCAAACGAGCCGATTACTCCCTAGAAGTTGGCATCCCCCAAGCACTAAGTTATATGCTAGGGAGTCTTGAATCAGAAAGACCTGCTTTTGGATTTATCACCAATGGGCCAGATTTTATTTTTCTTAAACTGAGCAAGGACAATACACCAAAGTATGGTGAATCAGATTCATTTTATCTTCGGAATAAGACAGGCTTGGAGCAGGTTCTCAAAATCCTAAAGCGCTTTAATCAATTAGTGAGGCAATAATCAAGTATTAATATCAAGTCTGGTTAATTGTTTACGATCCGAATCATGAGGTTATTGACCAAAAAATTTGGGTTTCAAGCCCCGTCCTTCTAGGAGACGAAACCTTAGATAGTGGAGTCTTAATCAATAAGTTTTAACCCTTTTACGCATAGCCTGCCAACCATAAAGACTCCACTATCTTACGGTAACTTCAACGGACGGCTTTCTCTTTTTGTGTTATAATTTACGTAGAGTTGTCCCACGTCAAAAATGAGAGTCTTAGAATTTAAGGTCAAAGGGAAGAAAACTCAATACGCTGCGATTGATGAGGCGATCCGTACTGGTCAGTTTGTCCGAAACAAGTGCATTCGTTACTGGATGGACAATAAGGGCGTAGGACAGAAGGACTTATATCGCCATAATACGTGGCTTAGAGCTGAATATCCCTTTGTAAAAGACTTGAACTCTCATGCTTGCCAAGCTTCAGTAGAAAGAGCTTATAGCTCAATTTCTAGATTCTACGACAAGTGCAAAAAGAAAACTCCTGGGAAAAAGGGATACCCTAAATTTAAAAAGTTTTCTCGATCGGTTGAATACAAGACATCGGGTTGGAAATTATCTCCTGATGCTAAGTCAATAAATTTCTTAGACAAGAAAGGTATTGGAAAATTAAAACTGAAGGGAACCTGGGAGTTATGGCGTTACGAACAAAAACTGATTAAACGAGTTAGATTAGTGCGTCGCGCGGATGGGTATTATGTTCAGTTCTGCATAAAAGTTGATATCAAGGAGCCTTTGGAGCCTTCTCATACCAATGTCGGACTGGACGTAGGACTCAAGGAATTTTATACCGATTCCAAAGGAGGCGTAGAGCAAAATCCCAGGTTTTATCGAAAAGGAGAAAAGAGGTTAAAGTTTTATCAACGCCGAGTTTCTCGGAAAAAGAAAGGCTCATTCAATCGAAAAAAAGCCATTAATAGATTAGGTAGGACGCACCTCAAAATAAGTAGGCAGCGTGAAGAGCACGCCAAGAGACTGGCGCGCTGCGTAATCCACTCTAACGATGTGGTCGCTTACGAAGACTTGAGGGTAAAAAATCTGGTCAAAAACCACTGCCTTGCCAAGTCTATTAATGACGCTGGTTGGTATCAATTTAGGAAATGGCTGGAATATTTTGGACAAAAGTTTGGCAGACAAACAGTAGCGGTAAATCCTGCTTATAC
>NZ_JAAHHU010001107.1:0-1672 GCF_010672095.1 Moorena sp. SIO3I6
TCCGATCTTGAAGCCGTGCTAGGAGAGCGTTGACTACGGTTTCTGAGCTGTTGCCCAATCTGCCCAAGGCATAGGCTGCGTTTCCATGCCAAAAAGAATCCTCATGCTGAAGCCATTCTAGGAGGGTGCTGACTACGGTTTCTGAGCTGTTGCCCAAGTCCCCCAAGGCCAGCGCTGTCCACCCACGCACATCAGAATCCTCATCCATTAGCTGTGCTAGTAGGGCGCTGACTACCGTTTCTGAGCTGTTGCCCAATTTCCCTAAGGCATAGGCTGCCCTCCAACGCACATCAGAATCCTCATCCATTAGCTGTGCTAGTAGGGCGCTGACTAACGTTTCTGAGCTGCTACCCAACTCGCCTAAGGCCAACGCTGCTTTACTACGCACATCAGAATTCTCATCCATTAGCCGTACTATAAGGGCCTTGACTACGGTTTCTGAGCTGTTGCCCAAATTTCCCAAAGCTGAGACTGCGTTCCGACGCACCTCAAAGTGCTTATCCATTAGCCTTACTAGAATGGCGTTAACTACAGTTTCTGAGCTGTTGCCCAAACTGCCCAAGGCATCGGCTGCCGTTCCACGCACAACATAATTCTCATCCTGAAGTCTTGCTAGCAGGGCGTTGACTACTGGTTCTGAACTCTTGCCCAATCTGCCCAAGCCATAGGCCGCCTGCCTACGCACATCAGAATTCTCATCCTGAAACCTTGCTAGCAGTGCGTTGACTACCGTTTCTGAACTGTTTACCAAATTGCCCAAGGCTCTGGCTGCCATCTCACGCACATCAGAATTCTCATCCTTTAGTCGTGCCAGCGATGTAGTAACTACTTGATCTTTATCCCCTAAGTCATATCGATATTTCAGCAATCTTATCTCATTAATTAAATCTGATTGCTCCTTCAACATCTCCAGAGCTTGCCCCTCAAAATCCGTTTCATACAAACTACAAATTATCTGAAAAACCTGCTCGCGAACCCTTTTGCCAACTCGCTCCTCACTACTCACCTCTAACTCAACCAAGCGCTCTAAAATCTCTTCCACCAAATCACTATCAGCACCACGCAAATTTTTCGGGTCTTCTGCTAAACACTTACCAGCAAATAACAAATTTATATGTAACCAATTCTCCTAGTTACTATTATTATTAAATACTGATCGAATTGCCTTCGCGGCATTTTTTGGTTTTTGTTGTGCTATCAGCAATAGTAACACTTGGAGCCAGTGGGAGTCATGCAAATGCTGCCGAATATGATTCAAAACAATTCCAAAATCATACTCATTCTCCGCTTGATAGTTAATCTCCTGAGCACACAAATATTCCTGAAACGTCTTATGGACAAAAGCATAACAATCTTGCCCCTGCTCATTCAATAAACCGGTGCGATCGCGAATCAAATTTACAAATACTTCCGCCTCTTCTTTGGCTTGATATAAATGCACCTGCTTCAAGGTTTTAATCTGCTGACTCAACTGAGCAATCAAATCATTTTGGTTAATCAAGGTGCCGCCTTCGTTATCTTCACTATTTCCTTGGCTATGAATCCAATAAGCCAATAATTCCATCAATCGACGCAAATCATAGAAATCTAGATACTTAAATATTTTCTGATTGCTGATTTCTTTGTTAGCATCCCAAGAGGTTAACAAGGTTTTGACGGCGCAATTGTAAAG
>NZ_JAAHHU010001108.1:0-1671 GCF_010672095.1 Moorena sp. SIO3I6
TTAAAGGTAAGACATCTCAGTATAATCTAAAAAACTCAACACCAACTATAGTAATAATACTGTAGTAATAATACTGATCATAAATGTATTATCAATTAACGTAGTAATTGCTTAAGTAAGAGGACTTATAAACTAGGATTCAAGGAATCAAGAATCGAGCTATAGCAAAGGGAACAGGGAACAGGGAACAGGGAACAGGGAGTAGGGAGTAGGGAATAGGGAATAAAACTTATCACAATTTGTACACGGATTGCTAGACTGAAATAAGTAATGATTTACCTCTTAACTATTCAAAATATAACACCATCAAATAACCGATCGAATCTTCATAGTTTTAACCTGAAATTAAGTAATTAATAGTTCAAACGACTCTTAGTAGTTAGTACTTAATTATTGTCTCGACTATCAGTTTAGATCTAACTCAGCTAAAATTTATCAAATTCAAGGCAAACTAACTAAAACTTTAACTATATAAAGCTTGGATAAAAAAAAATCTGATGATATAAAATTCGATAGTTTATCCCTTTATCTACAATGGATATCATCTATAGCATTTACAAGGGAACAGGGAAAGAAAGGAGGGTGTGGGAGATATGGGAGGTATGGGAGGTGTATAGAAATAGGAAAAAGTGCCCTTGTGGATGCTACCACAAGGACCAAGATAGCGTTATGGAAATTCCTAAACTATGGTGCTTTAAACAGGAATCAATTCTATAGACCGAGAAGGTAAGAACCAGCAGCAGCGCCTAACCAACCTGCCACCTTAAGGATGATCGGCTTGGCATTTTCCCAGATGTTTTTACCCGCATCAACCGTCTTACTCGCTGTTTCGAGAGTTTCTGCTACACTCTCTAGGTTGGCGAGTGCTGTTTCCTTCTTCGGTTCTTCTTTTTCCGTCGCTTTTTTGGCAGCACCAAGATACATGGTTGCCTCTTCTTTGGTATCTTTTGGTAGTTCTGCTTCTTGAAGCAGGTTATCGAGTTTTGCTAACAACTCAATAACCTGCTCTTTGGTTAGCTGTTCTTCGCTTGATGCAGCACCTTGACCTTGGATTATTTGAGTGTTATTGTCACCTTGCTGATTGTTGTCACCTTGTTGGTTGTGGATATCACCACCGACAGAACCACTTACAGAAAATCCACCGGGATTGTTAGTCATAGTACCTACCTCTTTAACATTTGTGTGTGTATAAAAACTCGGACGCTGTAGCGCTATTGCTACCTGTCTAATTAAAAGATTAATTAAATTATCTTTTTCTTGAATCAAACGTAGCAAAGCATTTTGAGATAAAGATTTAAGTTCTTGTTTCGGTTGAAGGTTTTGCTTTTGCTTCCAGGTGCTACTCAGAGATTGCTCCCTCAACTTTAACTGCTCACTCCATGGAAGCGATAGGATAGTTTGCTTGATAGTTCTAAAGAATTCGACAATGGCTTCTTATCTTTGATAGGTTGAACTTCCAGAATACTCAAAACTTCTGGGAATTGAATAGGGAATAGTGTGATCTCTGAGAAACTGTTCAAAGCTAGCAAAAGCAATGAGATGTTGTTCGTAGGAAAGACTCTTCCTTTTTTCTAAAAAGCGATCGCATAACTCAATTACTGCACTATACACTTTGTCTGGTAAATTTTGGACAAAGTACCTTCTAAATTCTTCGTCTGTCATCCCTTATCT
>NZ_JAAHHU010001109.1:0-1668 GCF_010672095.1 Moorena sp. SIO3I6
TCCGCTACATTGTGCCCTTTATTGTCCAATTTGGCTTATATGTCTCTCCAGTAGGATTTAGTAGTAGTATTGTACCTCAAAAGTGGCGCTTGCTATATTCCCTTAACCCAATGGTAGGAGTAATTGATGGTTTTCGGTGGGCGATTATAGGGGTAGATTATCATATCTATTTGCCAGGGTTTGCGCTTTCTGTCGGTTTAGTTTTGATGTTGCTGATCACAGGTATTAACTATTTCCGTAAAATGGAACGGACATTTGCTGATGTAATTTAAGTTTTTTGTTATTAGTTTATATAGTGCTAGCTTTTCAGGCTTAGTTAATATGAGACGACGGGATAAGTTTGCTAATATCGTGTTGACAGGTGCCCTTACATTTTATCTGGCGCTTCTTATTGATGCCACCTTTTTATCACCCCTTTTGCCGGAGCAGTTAACCAAGTATTATCTAGTTGCTGTTGCTGGCATATTACTGTTTAGTTTTGCTGTCTTAAAGTGGCGTAACGAGACGAAAGTAAATTTTGCCCTCGCCCTGCTATCGATTGGTTTAGCTCTATATTTGCTAGAAGTGTTACTTTTTTTGGGAGTGGCAGGAGGGATGAGAAAAGCAATAGAGAAACGAATACGACTTGAGGGACTTAAGCGAGCACAGCAAAGTGGTGTTCCCTTTGATAGGCGAACCAAATTGCAAGTTCTAATGGACCTCCGAAAAGAAGGTATTGAGGCTTATCCCGCTTTTCCTGCTTCTATTCTCAGGGGAACGGAGGGGGTGGATGTTGACGAAAATCATATCTACCCATTGAGTGGGGTCTCAAATAAGTTAACCATACTTTGCAATGAATCAGGAGAGTGGTCTGTTTATCAGAGTGATGAACACGGATTTAATAATCCTCCGGGCATTTACGAAAATCGAGGGCTGGATATGGTCTTGATCGGCGATTCGTTTACCCACGGGTCTTGTGTCAAGCCGGGGGAAGACATCGGTGGGCAACTCAGGCAACGGAACAGACAGCTGTTAAATCTAGGTAATAGTAGTAATGGACCATTGACAGAGCTGGCGACGCTCAAAGAATATGGGGCACCCCTAAGACCTAGGATAGTACTATGGTTTTATTTTGAAGCGAATGACCTACAAGATATTATCAGCGAGAAAAAATTTTCGTTTTTGTTGCAATATCTTGAGAGGGATTTTAGCCAAGGATTGCTCAAACGACAGCCGGAAATTGACCAAATTTTGGTGAACTACATTAAAAAGCAAGAAAAAAGTGAAGCATATAGAAACAGCCTTTCCTATAAGGTGAGAAGTATCTCAAGGCTATATGATTTGCGTCGAGAGTTGAGGTTTATAACAAGCAAGCTGTCACAAAGCCAAGCCTCATCACTTCCTCTGTTCCGTAAGATACTGAGTGAGGCAAAAGATGAGGTAAATTCTTGGGACGGTCAGTTATATTTTGTTTACCTTCCCGCTTGGAACCGTTACGGCAGAACATCAAACAACGATAATTTACACTACCGAAACAACGTGTTATCCTTAGTCGAAGAGCTAGAAATTCCGATTATTGACTTTCATGAGGTGATGTCTACCCATCCCGATCCTTTGTCACTATTTCCATTCCAAATTTATCTCCATTATACTGCTGAGGGCTATCGGTTACTAGCCGAACAGATAGAA
>NZ_JAAHHU010000111.1:0-19926 GCF_010672095.1 Moorena sp. SIO3I6
ATACCGAACTGTTTCTGGTCCTGGACAGGCAATACTACCTCTGACGCCCCAAAAACGAATAGTGAATAAGTTGTGGGTATTAGACATAATTTTTCCTTGCAGGCTTTTGCAGTTAGTTCATCAGTGACGGCTGACTAAGAGGATGTCAGTGTATGGTAATCCAGGAAGGGGAAAAGGTAAAGCTAGAATAGTCAAGTACCCTTGGCCCAATTCCTATTTACCCTTAGCTTTGATAGCTAGAATTCAAGCACATTGCACAGGAGGCCTTAGCACAAGCGTCAGACTAATAATCACGAAGGATTTCACCTGGATTGTTACTGGTTAGAGGTGATTAGATGACTGAATTACCCTGTTGTGGTAGGGTGTATCCGTTATACAAAGTAGCTCAAGTTTACCAGTATAGTTCATCAATGCTGCTAGCAAGTACTTCTTATTCCTATGATTCCCAAAAGCGTAGCAATATTTACCTGAATGTGTTGTAGGTTACACAACCAAAGTATGTGATTTTGATCACATACTTGGCAGTGGTACCAGAGGAAAACTACACCTGACATAGATTCCCCCTCGGAGGTATGATCAACAGAAACCAGATTAATCACCAATGACCAATCAAAAGATAGTTGTCAAAGTCGGCACATCTAGTTTAACTCAACCAGCAACAGGTCAGTTGGCCCTATCTACCATTGCTGCCCTAGTGGAAACCCTGACTCGGCTGCGTTCTGAAGGTCATCAAGTGGTACTGGTTACCTCTGGCGCTGTGGGGATTGGCTGTGGGCGACTGGGGTTAACATCACGACCTAATACACTCCCTCTCAAACAAGCGATCGCAGCGGTTGGTCAAGGACGGCTGATGCGGATATATGATGACTTATTTAACAACCTCAACCAACCCATTGCTCAGATTCTCCTCAGCCGCCGAGATTTTGTACAGCGTAGTTGCTATGTTAATGCCTATGCTACCTTTCGGGAACTACTCCAGCTGGGGGTGATTCCAGTGGTGAATGAAAATGATACTGTAGCCGTAGATGAACTGAAATTTGGCGATAACGACACCCTTAGCGCC
Organism: Moorena sp. SIO3I6; assembly: GCF_010672095.1. Classification (NCBI taxonomy): domain Bacteria; kingdom Bacillati; phylum Cyanobacteriota; class Cyanophyceae; order Coleofasciculales; family Coleofasciculaceae; genus Moorena; species Moorena sp. SIO3I6. Next base: position 1,064 of record NZ_JAAHHU010000111.1, read on the forward strand.
TTAGTAGCTAGTTTGATTGAATCGGATTGGTTGTTTTTACTAACTGATGTGGATAGACTTTACTCAGCAGACCCCCGTAAGGTACCGGATGCTGAACCGATTATTTCAGTCAATAGCATTGAGGAGTTAACTGAACTAGAGGTACAAGCTGATGACTCAGGCTCTGGTTGGGGCACTGGTGGGATGGTAACCAAAGTTGCTGCTGCCCGAATTGCTACTAATGCTGGGGTTAGAACTGTAATCACTGAAGGACGATGTCCGGATAACATTGAAAGAATTTTACAGGGAGAATCCCTGGGCACCCAGTTTGCCCCCCAAACTCAAACCAATAAAGCCCGCAAACACTGGATTGCTTACAGTTTAGTGCCAGCCGGGAAACTTTATCTTGATCATGGAGCGCTCAAGGCAGTTTATGATGGGGGCAAATCTCTCTTAGCAGCTGGTATCACTGCCATAGAAGGTGATTTTCGCTCCTCAGATGCGGTAGAGCTATGTGATAGCAATGGTAATGAAATTGCTAGGGGATTGGTGAATTACAACAGTAATGAATTACATAAGATTCGAGGTCATAAATCCGAACAAATCCTAACTATTTTGGGTTACAAGGGGGCAGAAACTGTGGTTCATCGGGATAATTTGGTACTGATGAATTAGGGAGTAGGGAGTAGGGAGTAGGGAGTAGGGAGTAGGGAGTAGGGAGTAGGGAGTAGGGAGTAGGGAATCGGGAATCGGGAATCGGGAATCGGGAATCGGGAATCGGGAAAAAATCTTGTGTACCTGATAGCTATCATAAACGCTATATAGCGGTGTTTTGAGGATAGTTTTAATTCGTGGCTGCCTTTTTTGCTGATTCTACCCAACTATCAAAGAGTTCCTGGTTTTTATTCACCCATTCTTCGGCATGGCGGCGAATATCTTTTGGGCTACTTTCACCATCTTGTACCAGTTTTTGTTGAGCATTCACATCCTCAATCGGAACCGTAATCAACTCAAACAGGCGTTTGGCAGCTGGATTAGCTGCTAAAAATTTCTTGTTTGCCATCACCCGAACTTGATCGACAGCAAAACCGACATTTTTTCCGTCAACAGTAGTATCTTTTTCTGTTATATTTTCCTGTTCTTTAGGTAGTGAAAGAAAAGGAACCTCTAATCTAATGGTATCTTCTCCTGGCTTTAATACTGTCACTGACCAGTGGGGACTATAGCTATAAAATAAAATCGGTTGTCCTTGTTTATAGCGACCCAATGTGGCGGCCAAGAGAACATCATAGTTGCCTTGGTCATGTTCAACGATATCGCGCAACTTGTAAGCATCGAGCTGATGTTCAATTACCAACTCACACCCCCAACCTGGATTACAACCAGTTAAGTTAGCTTTGCCATCTCCATCAGAGTCAAAAAGTTTGGCAATCTTGGGGTCTTTTAGTTGTTCCAAATTATTGATTTTGTATTGTTCAGCAGTTTTTTTATCTATCTGATAGCTTTGCAAACCATCAGCAATAATTACCCCCACCTTTTCTAATTTTTGGTCACCACCGTTTTGTAAAAAGAATTTTTTGTGTATATTTTGCCAATGAACACTGTAGAAATCCACGTCTCCATTGCTGACAGAAATGTGTGCCAGGGGAATACTAAGTTGTTTTATTGCTGCAGGTTTATAACCAACTTTTTCCAATCCAATATTGATGATTTCGGAAACAAATAAGGCATAGGTGGAAACGGAGGATGCAGAACGGACCTTTACTCCTTTACCTGCTGTGGATTGACTCCCATTTGGGGTCTGTGCTCCACAGGCGATTAAACTGAAGCATAAAGCTGCTGCTAAAATAGCACAAATAAATTTATTAATTTTCCTGATGGTCATTTCTTTGATTCTATTTGATCAACCGCTATCGAGATGTTACAGCTAGATTTTCCATGAAATTCTGGTAAGGCGCAATGCTGACTACGGACCATAGGGTGGAATGGGCATGTTGGTGGCATGGGCATCTTGCCTGTTTCATTTCCGGGCGGGCATCCTGCCCACTCTACTGCTATTGATTCGCGCAGCGGGCATCCTGCCCACTCTACTGCTATTGATTAGACCTCTTGCAAAAGTATTTTTATGATAGTGTTTACGTCAATTATTGTCCACTTTTCCCTGTTCCCTGTTCCCGACAACTGCCGCGAAGTCTAATCAAGAAAATCATGCTTTCTCTGCGTGTCTTGCTTTCTGTTCCTGGAGTTTTGCCCACAACGCTTCTCGACCGGGTTTAGGGGGCATTGTTGCAATGCGAGCAAAGTGTTCTCGATTCCGCTCTTCCCAATACTGTCGGTTTTCCTGTTCCTCCTGCAAGATAGTTTCATACTCTGCTTCGACTTGGCTACGATTGTCTTCAATGTATGATAGTGCAGCGCTTACTTGTTCTTTAGTGAGGTTAAGAACATCCCCAATTAACTTGGGTGGATACTGAGCTGTGACATAATCCATGACATCGTAGAGGGTGATGCGTGTTCCGGCAATGGTTAATCCCCATTCTGTGCGTATTACTATAGCTGTTTTGCTATTAGAAACTGGAGCCATATCCATCGCTTTCTTAAGGTATCTCTATTTTACGAAGTCTTGGGGGGCTGTGGTTACCTTGGTGCTCTACGCCAACCATTTGCGATCGCTTCTGACTCCGTGCAAAACCACCTTTCTCCCTTGGATGGATCGATAACTGTCGATTCATAATCTTCCATGGCTGGAAGATGATACAACTTTTTGCCTGTTTTAACGGAAATATTGCCTTTTATCATACATCCTGGCTTCGTAATAGATGTGATTGGTGAGGGAGAACGACTAGGACTGAACTCGATTGTAAACAGTGCCATAGCAGCTAAAATTACGAGACCAAGAACGGTTTCGAGTAAACTTCTTTTCCTTGGTTTTCTTTTAGTTGGCAAAGGTCGAGGTGCAACACCTTGAATGGAGGCTCTGGCAGCGCGTATTTTGCCATCGGGTTCAGCAACTTGCTCGTATAAAATCCTATCTCCAACCTTTGGGCGACGACTTGCTCCTTTCAAAGCACTGATATGTAAGAAAACGTCTTTACCACCATCATTGGGTTTGATGAAACCAAAGCCTCTATCGTCTTTCCAGGTTATCAGTTTTCCTTGATGTAGAACAGGTTTCATATAACAGTCTCATGATCATGTGCATCATCTTTGAGTTTTACCAAATGCCACGTGCTTAAAGCATCCCCTCCTAGCCCGTGAACAAACACCACGTCTGCACTCGGCAATAAGTCCTGATGGCTTGAGATTTCAATCAAGCCCGTTAAATTACTCAACGATTAGCCTCCAGTTAATTATATAGCATTAACTAGTAGATGCCTGAAACCCAATCTCGATTTAGTCTAACAAAAAAATAAAGGGAGTCGGGAGTCGGGAATCGGGAATCGGGAATCGGGAGTCGGGAGTCGGGAGCAAAAATTATCACAATTTATTACTTTATCGATTTAATATTTCCGTTGCTATCGATAAAAATACTCCAAAAAAACGCGATTGACCATAGGTCACGCTACGCGTTCGCTAACTAATCTTTCCTATTTGTACTGTTACCTGTTACCTGTTTTTTTGTTTTTTTTATTACATAAACGTACATTTTATTTCAATACCTCCTCCGAAAACAATCTAAAAACCCTTGACACTATAATTAATAATAGTTATAATTATAGTTATAAAGTTTACAACTAATTGTTAACTATGTCCGACAACTTCCGCCCTAACCCAGAAAACAATCCTGATGAGATTACTCCTAGTAATTATCCTCAGGAACATTCCCAAAAAAAATACCCGATTAAGCACATTTTGAAAGGCTACCGCCAGGCAATAAACAACACCATCTATACTCTTTATGCACGGGGTTACGCCCAAATTGACGAGTGGAGCCCCCTTCAACCGACTGACATTCCTGGCGAATTCATCACGGTAATGACGAAGTACTTAATGCTGGGTTAAGGGCTTAAATTTTGGGGGGGTTTCCCCCCCTGGCCAAAGGCCAATCACATCGGATCACGTCCGGATGGGTTTACAAAGTTGAGACATAAGTAACAATTCCTAGCCGTGGAACATAGTTCTGCGGCTACTTTTTTTGGGGTTAGTAAGTTGAAGGTTAGTAAGTTGAAGGTTAGTAAGTTGAAGGTTAGTAAGTTGAAGGTTAGTAAGTTGAAGGTTAGATGGTTGAAGGTTAGTAAGTTGAAGGTTATTTGCTTGAAGGTTAGATGGTTGTTCGCCTTTGGCGTTCGAGTAGGGTAGGTTTAAGGTTATGATGTTGTAGGTTATTAACAGGCTCAGCTGATCAACACAAGACCTCTTGAGGTGATCAACAAGTGTTCTATTGTGATTAATCCTTGGTGGGCAGTGCCTAGCAACCCGATGGCAAGCACATCAATCTGTCTGTTGCACTGCCCACCCTACATCTACTTAATAAAATTCTCCCCATCTCCCCTACTCCCTACTCCCCATCTCCCCATCTCCCCATCTCCCCACACTTCCCCTATTCCCTATTCCCTGTTCCCTGTTCCCTGTTCCCGATTCCCTACTCCCTGTTCCCTGTTCCCTACTCCCTACTCCCTCCGATAACAACTTTCAAAAATGAGAAAATACATCACTACTTTATTGCTGTTGCTAACATTATCCTTTGCCTTTGCTCCTCCCGCTGTTGCTTTCTCCTACTGCCGCACTAAGAATAACAACCGGATTTGTATCCTTAGCATCAAGCGGAGTGCTAAGTATCTATGGGAATATCGAGCATCAGTTAGTGTCAATGGCGTTGCTACTCCTATAGAAATATATAATTGTCGCAATCGTATTAGAGTTAAGAAAGACAGAACTGTTGTACTATTTCAACACAATGGTCCAGGGGAACTTATCTGTAGTATTTTGAAAAAATAGTTATAGGAAAGGGAATCGGGAATCGGGAATCGGAAATCGGGAATCGGGAATTGGGAATCGGGAACAGGGAACAGTGATAATAGTTGACTATTTCAGTACTGAAATTGATTGTTATAGTAGTCGAAGGAAAGGTTAAGATATCTTTCGACTCCCTACTCCCTACTCCCTACTCCCTACTCCCTACTCCCTTAGCTAATCAAAATTGCAATTTATATCTAACTTGTACCTCATTAAACACGTAGTCGTAACTCAATTCAACTGAGGAAGTTTCGCCCAAATCATAAACGGCATCGAAGGTTGGGTAAACCTGTAAATCAGCTAAACCGATGGATCTCCCGACATTACTGACTTTTTCTTCAACAGTAAATAAAATATCTTTGATAATTGGTCGAAGAACATACTGAGTAATCACTAACTCAGCTATTTCTCGTTCGTTGCTGTTAGCGATAGTTTCAAATTGGGTAATAAAACTGTTACCGAGCAGAGCGATAATTCCACTTTCACTCCGGGGAGGAGTACTGGTTAAGGTGACAATGGGAGAAAATAGAAACGCCTTGTCTTCACTATTAGCTATAGCTTCGCCATAAACACATTCAGCAAGCTGTTGGAATTGTTGCCGAGACAAGATGGTTGTTTTTGAACCAAGTTTAGCTAGTCCACTATCTTGTCCACTAGTAACAATTTGTTGATCAGCACAATAATCTTTCTCTCCTCCTAGGGCAAGGATTTGACTAGTTTGACCTTTGATGGCGAGGGTTATCTTCACTTGGTCGGGTCGAGAAGAACGCAAGACATTTTCAAGGATTTCGTTATCAATCCGTCTTTGACGTAAGGCACCAGAAGGCTCAAACGCTATGGTGTTAAACTTAAGATCTAAATTGGGATTGAGTAATCCCTGTTCTGGTACAAATACAATGGTGTTATTGTACCGCCTGTCTGCAACAAATTCGGTTTCTAATACATCAACTTCCCCACGTCCTAGCTTAATTGTTCCCAATCCTTTTAAGTTTTGGAGATTGCCATTGATAGGACCGTTGAGGGTTAAATCACCAGCTAGTCGAAAATCATATAGGGGAAACTGTTGGACTCTTAACTCATTTACCAAATTTACCTGAAAGTTATTTAACCTAGGCACAAACAGATTATTGATTCTACTACGTACTAATGAGGGAGTCTGATTAGACCTATTCTTAACAGTTTTTTCGTCACTTGTTTGGGTTTTGGTTTCCTGTATTTTGGGGATAAAAGCTTGCCCATTGTCTAAGTTAATGTTTCCTCCAATAACTGGACGCAATGCTGAACCAGTAATCACGACATTACCGGCTACTCCCCCTTCATATAGCCCTGCTAACTTTAGGTTATCTTTAGGAATTTTCAGGGTTAGGGGATTGGAGTAATTTGTTGTATTCGACGCTATCCTATTTGACACTATCGGCAATTTCCCAGACAGGGAGAATCCAATCCCTGCTAGGTCACCTTCGAGAGTTTTTTGACCTTCTTTATCTGGATAGTTTACTACTTCCAAGCGTTGCTGATCTAACTTAACCTTGCCTACAACATTGAGAGTAAAGTCATCCTCCAGGAGCTTGGTTTTGATAGTACCATTCTGGATATTAACCTCAGATGTTCCTGATAAGTCTTTAATTTTGATACTATCTGCTAACTCCAAACGTCCACTAACATCCAGTTCTATATCAGCTGTTCTATCCTCTCCATTCACCCATGCCACTTGTTCTTGAGTCACTACACTAAGGAGTGCCATGGCTGGAGTTGCCAGCTTGAGGTTGATATCTATGCGATCGCTATTGGGTTTGGGGGGAAAGGGGACGTTACCAGACAGTTGTAGATAATCTGGTTTGTTGGTATCAAAGTCAAGACGAGAATCAACATAGTCGAAAGTCACCTCAATATCATCTAGAGAGGTATCATTGACAGTGCCATCTACAACAGCGACTTGGCCATTGGTAACTTCGGGATTGGTGAGACTACCCCCCAGCTCGCCTTTGGCATTTAAGTTACCTGCAATCTCAAAGGGAATAGTGACAAAATTGCTTGCTAAGTTGCTAACGGTCTCTAGAGATAAATTCTGGAGGAGGAAGTCTCCTGAGTTGGTTTCTTGGGCAAGCTTTCCTTGAAATGCTAAGACTGTTTCGCCCAATTCCATTCGGGCTGGCTGCACAGTAATTAGACCTTGGTCGTAACTTCCTTTAGCAACCAATTGGTTGATCACAATAACTTGATTGGGGGAATTAGCATACCACTGCCAGTTGTTGCCCTCGACATTAAAATTGACTTTAGGATTAGTCAAGATACCAGCAACAGCAATTTCCCCAGTATACTTACCTCGAATATCAAAATTAGTGAGGAGTGTATTAGGATCGAATTGGTTAGCGACAGCGTCGTCTTGGGCATTAATTTTAGCAAACCGTTGTAGGAGAGTAGCTAGGGAGCCTGCTGGTATAGTAGGGAATGGTCGTAATTGGTCAGCTTTGCCAGATTTATTGTTGCCAATGTTATCACTAGAGGAATTAGTAGTAGAGGAATTAGTAGTTTGGAATCTTTGGACGATGTCGATAATATCAACACGTTTGACAATAGTCAGGATGTCTTCAATATAGGCTTCTGGAATAGTAAGCTTGCCGTTTATTTCTTGAGACTTGAGATTAAATCGACCATTTTTGAATAAATATCGACTGTTACCCAAGATTAAAGCAGCTGATGCGATCTGGGCAATGTCATCTTGATAGGAGAAGTTAGCACTAACTTGTTTAGCGTTGATTTCTCCTACAGCAAGTTGCTTAATGTCGATAGTATTACGACCAGAAGTTTCTAGGGTGAAAAGATTCAGGTTTGCTTGCCCTGTTACGTCACCTTCTAATCTACCGGGAATACCATAGTTTAAACCAGGAGTGAGATTAAGGATAGCTAGGGATAAATTCTTGATCTGAGCCCTTAAGTTATCTCCCCGGCGTACTCCTGTGATCAGAATCGGGAATTTTGACCCTTTTCCCTGTTGGAGTGTAAAGGATGCGGGCAGGTAGGGAGCAAGACAGTCTTCTCTAGTACAGGGTTGGAGGCGAGTTGCGATCGCATCTTTCTTTCCTCGTAAATCTATGGCTAATTCTTGTCCTGGCGCAACGGTTACTGGCCCAGCTAACACTGGCTCAAAGGTTAAGTCGTTAACCTTCAAATTCGATAGCTGTAGATTCCCCGTCAGATTCAAATTCCCAGGTAGAAAGGGGGCTGAGAGTAAATTTTTTCCTTGGATGCGACCGTTCAAGTCAGCTTGACCGTTGACCTGAATTTGATACCCTGGGGAAATTTGCTCCAAAGGTAACCGACTCAATAGCAGGTTATAGGGTAATCTACTGAGATCAGAATCAACCTCTAGGTTTAGATCAGTGCCCATCTCCCATGGCATCTGACTAGGATTAGTTTTGGTGAGATGGGACAGTAGGATTACTCCTTTAGCATTAAAGGATTGTTTTGGCAACTGTAGCGATAAAGTATTTGCTTTGATGGTAGCAATAGCACCAGGATTGAGCAAGGGATTGAGGTTTCCGGATAAATTCAGTTGACTGTTCAGCGGTCCTAGCTCTAGTTTTTGGTTACCCAGCTGCGGTAATAACTGACTAACCAGTAAGGAGGAATCAAGATTAGTAGTATTGATGGCAGCTTGCCATAGACCGTTGCTGAGGGTGCTATTTAGGTTAAGTTTCCCTTGGGCTATTACTCCGTTAAGGTCTGCTTGTAGGTCAGTCTGATTCAGTATAGTTGGGGGGTCTAGGGTGTTAAGTCGGCTCTTTAACTTAACTTTCCCCCCGATTTGGGTGTCGATAGAGCTTGGAAAGTTAGCCAACGCCATTTGGGATGCGATTTCCCCTACATCCAGGCTGTTTGCGATCGCATCCGCAGTCAGCACCCCAGAGCTTAACTGACCGATAGCATTAACGTCACCACCACCTACACCTAGGTTTCCATCAAAGCTAGCCTGAATTGGCTTGAGTAGGTCGAGGTTAAATGACGAGCCGAAAGCCAGTAGAGACTCTAAAGAACTAGAAAGCTTAGCGTTACCTGACTTGAGAGCTATCGGTAGAGTTAGATTAGGAATACTATTACTCAAGTTAATTTGACCAGCTAATGCATTAACATCTAGATTTCCTGAATTTAACTGGCCTTTCGCCTTAACTTGACCATCAGCCACCCCTAAGTTTCCCTGAAAATTGGCCTTAATAGTATTGAGGCTGTTGAAGTCCTGATTCAAGCCAGAAGCGAGCAGAGATGCCAGGCTTCCGGAAAGATTAAGCTGACCTGACTGTAGCGCTACTGGTATGGTCAAATTAGGAACTAAGGGATTGAGCTTAATTTGACCAGCTAATGCATTGACATCTAGATTTCCTGAATTTAACTGGCCTTTCGCCTTAACTTGACCATCAGCCACCCCTAAGTTTCCCTGAAAATTGGCCTTAATAGTATTGAGGCTGTTGAAGTCCTGATTCAAGACAGAGGCTAGCAGAGATGCCAGGGTTACGGAAAGATTAAGTTGACCTGACTGTAACGCTACTGGTATAGCCAAGGTGGGAACTAGGGGATTGAGCTTAATTTGACCAGCTAATGCATTAACATCCAGATTCCCTGAATTTAACTGACCTGTCGCATTCACCTTACCCCCACCCACCCCGAGCAACCCATTAAAATTGCCATCGATAGTATTCATCAGGCTATTGAGGTTGGGAGTTGAGCTAGAGGAGAGCAGAGACTCCAGGGAACCAGAAAGGTTGATTTTGCCAGAATCTAAACCAATCGGTAAACCCAACTTGGGCACTACCTTATTCAGTTGAATTTTAGAGGCTCTGGCCTCCAATTCCACCATGCCTCGATTTACCTGACCTGTAGCCTTAACCTTACCCCCTTCTACCCCCACCTGCATATCTCCGGTTGCCTCAATAGATTTAGGAGAAAAGGATTTGAGACTACCAGAGAGGTTGATTTTTCCTTGGGTCAACTGTCCCGACAGGGGTAAGAAGGGGTCTAGAGGCACAGCGTTAGCCACTACAGTAGCTTCCCACTTACTGGTTTTAAGGTTTCCTGTACCCGTGGCAGTAATTGTCCCTTTACCGACCTTGACCTGGGTGTTACGCAGCAAAATATTCTGATTGAGCAACAGGAGTTCTCCAGCACCAGAAACCCCGATATCCTTTGAAGATGAAGTGGATAGGGCTGGTGCTTCCCAAATTAGACTCCCTTGGGGGTTTTGAGTGTTTCCTCTAATGGTAGCTTGGGCGTTAAGCTTGCCCAGGGTAATCTGAGATGGCAGCTTATAGGGAGATGCAATCGCATCCACCGGAAGGGCAGCGATAAAATCGAACGCTAGGGGCATTCCCTGAGGTTTAGTTTCCCCTTGCTGGTCACTAGCCAGTCTTACTTGACCACGCCCAGTAATTTTCCCACCGGCCTCAGGTCTTACTAAGAAATCCGTCAAGACCACTTGGGAAAAATTCCCAGCGAAGTCAGCCTGAATCTGAGCCAACTTAACCTTGTCGATAGTGGTCACTTTAGTATTCCTTAGTTTGCCAGTCACCTCTGGCATGTCAATCGGACCGGTAATCGATAAGTCTGCTGCCATTTCCCCATCTACTGGCACTGGGGATTTCACCGGAACAGTTTTCAGCAGTTTCGCCAAGCTAAAGGGCGTGAGCTCAACATTCAGGTCAAACCCTTTTTTCCAACCAACTTCACCAGATACCAACGCCTCAAGTGCGCCATAACTCCCCTGAGTTTTTTCCAAGCGCACCCGGTCTCCCTCGAAAAGCAGTCTAGCGTTAGCCTTCACTGGTGCGGTCAAAGGCTTTACTTGCAACTGAATCCCTTTAAAGTCAGCCTTACCGTTGACATCGGGGATGTCCTTGATCGAAGGCAGGGAAATATTCAGTTTGGCATCTAATTCACCAGATTGGAGATTAGCTGGGATATTGGGAATAACCGCTTTGATTAATGGCATCAGCTCCGCCAAGGCCAAGTTTTGGACGTTGACCCTAGCTTGACTTTGCCCAGTTGTCAGCCATGTGTTTCCCTTCAGTTTGGTCTTACCCTCAGCAATAGCCGTTGTGATGTTATACCTGAGACGCTTATTGTTGTCGGATAAGCCAGCAGTAGCATCAAGTCTTACTTTGAATGGATTAGTCTGACCATAGGGTAAAAGGGCAATTTTACCATTCCAAACCCGCACCTTAGCATCAAAATCAATCGGAGGAGAGAAGGAATTATCGAAATTCAAGTCTTTTAAATTAATCCATTCCCCATTCGCCTCTTGTTGGGCATACACATCCACATGTACCAAGTTAATGGTGACAGGCAAAGGGCGTTTTAGAAGCAAAGGCAAGGGATTAAAACCTACTTTGATCCTTTTGATAGCCACATGGTCAGGGTCAGTGGTGGTAGCTGGGATAGAGGATGCTCCCAACTCTAGGCTAGTCAGGTATAGGGCTTTCAGTTGTCCAACCCGTACATCTCGCTGGATAACCTTACTCAGTTCAGTTTCAATCCAGCCAGGTAAGTTTTGGTATAGCCACATCCTAACCCCAAAATATCCCACCAGACCAATGGTCAGGGAGATCATGGCAAAGGTAATAGTAGAGGGGCGTTTTCCCCATTGCAGTACAGTGGCTACAGCACTCCGGCTTTGATTTCCCTTTGGTTCAGGGGGAGGATTTTGGGAAGGCTTGGTCATATCCGAATATCAGGATGATTAGAGGATTTGCTGAAAATTATTCCAGATCAGCTGCAATATATTCCGGAAATTGACTGATACAGGGTAGCTAAAATTTTATAGGAATCTGAAGATAGGGTGATCGGCTAATGGGGAGAATTTATGATGGGTTAATCGGGTTTTTGAGCTGCTAGCCCTGAAACGCTACTATAAATTTAAATACACAAAAGCATGACCATGCGATCGCGCTTAGTGCCCAGTAGTACCCTTAGGGATTAGGTAAGCTATCAGCTATCAGCTATCAGCTATCAGCTATCAGCTATCAGCTATCAGCTATCAGCTATCAGCTATCAGCTATCAGCTAATGGGTCACAGGCTAGAAGCCTGTGCCACGCTACTAGATCGGTACTTTTGAATAAAATAACCTGACGGCTGACGGCTGACGGCTGACGGGATTAGTTTGACGTACTACTGATGATTGGGTTCCTCGAAGTTCACTCTCGTCGAGTACACAACATCTTAAACTTGGGTAAATCGAATCGGTAGATAGTGTCCGGTCAAACACATCTCAATTTGAAAAAGTTTTTTCTAGGAGGATATGAATGACATCCTATGCAGCCTCTTCTGCTAGAGCAGAAATGAGTGAACTCCGACGACTAAAAACGTTACTACCACCAGAGCTACAAAGCTGGGTGATGGTGGAAGGGTCCACAGAAGTCAATCCCCCCTTGGTTCGTTGTGAAGAACTGGGTTCAGACGAGGTGGAAATTCAAATTGACCTAACTAAATGGGAGCAGCTCGCCCTTGACCAGCGTAACCTCCTGTTTTGGCATGAAGTTGCCCGGATTCAAAATGACACAATTCCTAAAGAAGGCTGGGAAATGGCAGCCCTAGCCATTGGTTTAGGGGGTGCTGTCGGGGAACTGTGGGTACAAGATGGCTTACTGCTGCTGTTGGCCTTAGCCCTATGCGGAGTCTCAGGTTGGCGACTGTATCAAAAAAACAATGGGGAGAAAAACCTCAAATATGCCATCGAAGCTGACGAAAAAGCGATCGCACTTGCCACTCGCTTCGGCTATACCCTACCCAATGCCTACAAGAGTCTAGGCAGTGCCTTGAAAACCTTAATTGAAATTACCCCTAGTCGTCGTCTACGGCGCAGATACGAAGACCGGCTCTCTGCTCTCAAACGCAGTGCTGCTAAAGCCAAAGCCCAAGCCCAAGCCAAGCGAGAAGGCACAACAATGTAGTGTGATGTCTAGGCAAGACTTAACTGTTGGTTGATGGTTGATGGTTGATGGTTGATGGTTAACTGTTGATGGTTAACTGTTGTTTGTTCACCTTCAACCAAATAACCTTCAACCCAAATAACCTACCCAAAGGGAACGCCAAAGGCGAACAACATTTTAGAATTAAGAATTAAGAATTAAGAATTTAGAATTCTACATTCTGCATTCTTCATTCTACATTCTGCATTCTGACAAACAACCTACCCAAAGGGAACCCCAAAGGCGAACAACCTTCAACCAAATAACCTTCAACCAAAGAATTTTAAACCAAATAACCTTCAACCAAAGAATTTTAAACCAAATAACCTTTAACCAAATAACCTTTAACCAAATAACCTTTAACCAAATAACCTTCAACAAACCCCTAAAGCTGACCGATCATTTTATGGGTCTGAGGGAGCACCCGTACCTGCTTAAGAAAAAGCTTCATTAAAGCCTGCCAAGCCAGAACCTGCTCCGGAGTAGGAGCAACTATTGGTTGCCCAGACCCCTCCACCGGAGTCACTGGTTGCAGAAATACTGGAATTTCCGGGCTAACCGCTGCTACCAAATCGGCAGATTGTTCCAACTCCGTGGGGTCAGTGTGGCAATCAATAATTAACTTGACAAATACCTCCACTGATGAATTGTGGCACAGCTTGAGAAATTCCTTGTGAGCAGCCCATCTGTTCTCTCCACTCACACTGGGCAACTTGATATCCATACCCACTGAGTCCAAATAGGGCAAAACCATTGCCATCTCTTGAGGACGATGACCGCCAGTTTCTAGGTAAATGGGCAATCCAGTTAACTGTCGTAGCTCAGGCAGAAATTCCACCAGAAAAGGAGTATGAAGTAAAGGTTCACCCCCAGTCAAGCTAATGCTATCGTGCAATCGATGTTTATTTTGTCTGTCAACCCATTTCAGTAGCGATCGCAAGGGGACTGGATTTGGATAAGTTTCAAAATCACGCTTACCGGGAGTATGTTCCACCTGGCATTGAGGAGGGACAGCCCAGGTATGGAAACTGTCACAGAAATGACATCTTAGATCACATAGGGCAAACCGGATAAAGATCTGACGAGTGCCAACATTTAGCCCTTCTCCTTGAATCGCAGAAAAAACTTCGATCAGGCGGGCACTTGCTTGATTTCCACAGAGCATATTCACATTTTAAAAGATTTCATGATATATGACTAAATTTTTGCAGAATCGTAGGGTTCTAGGACAAAATAATGGTCAATACTATAGGTTAGAATCTAGCGGTTTTTTTTCTATGATGGTTGATTCAGTCAATAGCAACAATTTCCAGGTAGTGTTCTCACAAGATACTCCCGTGGTGGAATTACCCACTCGTGTCAGTGTACTAGAAGCTGTGGAGTTTAAGCAACTATTCCAGCAGCTTCTCCAAAAAATACCTCTGCCTGAAACAATCATATTTGATTTTCACCAGACTAATTTTATCGATAGCAGTGGTATCGGTGCATTAGTGAGTAATCACAAAAGTGCCCTAGAGCAAGGGGTTAAAACGTTGCTTAAAAATGTCACTCCCCAAGTCATGTCTGTATTGGTCATAACAGGACTAGACCAAAGGTTAGCTATAGAACCATCAGAGAATATTACCACACTAAGCACCAACAAATCAGTAAATCACTTACCAACAACCCATCCCTCCGTTAGATCTCCGGTGAAGCGATTAATCGATATTGTGGGTGCAATCTTGGGTTTGGGAATTACTGCTATTTTGTTTATTCCCATTGCCCTTGCGATTAAGCTAGATAGCCCTGGTCCGATTTTTTTTGGTCAAATCCGTTGTGGTTGGATGGGAAAGCGGTTTCGGATCTGGAAATTTCGCTCCATGTGTGCTAACGCTGAACAGCTAAAAGAGAAAGTTAACAATCAAGCTGATGGCAAAGTTTTTAAGAATGAGAATGACCCCAGAATCACCAGAGTGGGCCATTTTTTACGGAAAACCAGCTTGGATGAACTGCCTCAGTTCTGGAATGTTCTGAAAGGGGAGATGAGTTTAGTAGGTACAAGACCACCAACACTCAATGAAGTAGAAATCTATGAAGTGCCGGAGTGGCAACGTTTAAACGTAAAACCGGGTATCACTGGTGAGTGGCAGGTGAATGGACGCTCAAAAATCCGTAGTTTTGAGGATATCATTGAAATGGACTTAAAATACCAACATCACTGGAGCTTAGCCCATGATATCAGACTGATCTTCAAAACTATCCTGGTGGTGGTTCGTAAAGATGGAATGTAGTTTTATGGTTAGATGAGTTTGGACCAATCACCTTCGCCCCTAGTGGCGAAGGTGATGGCAATTGATCAGATGCCAGCCTAGCTTACCTTAGAATCGAAAACTATTTTTTAAGAAACTATCACAATAGACCTCTTGCCAAAGTATTTTTCTGATGCTGTCTTTCTCAATTCTTGTCCGCTGATCCGAAGTTCCCTTGTCCGAAGTTCCCGACAACTGCCGCCAAGTGTAATGCCATAGACCGTGTAAACACCATAATTTTTAAAAGTACCATCAAATTCGATCAATTTAGGCTAATATAGTGGTTCCCACTAGACCGATCTGCATCGACATGATCATCGTAACCTCCGTGTTGCAGAAGAGTCATTGTTGTTTTTATCTTACAAAATAGTGGTGCTTATTAATAAAACCTGGAAACTCAGTCGGTTAATGTGCAATGGCAAACCGCTTCGAGAATCTCGTCTAATGGTCCAAACAGACTTGAGTGAAGTCAAAGATGTATTACAGTGGTTTGAGGAATTCACTTCTGACCTACTGCCTCAGCAATTTTGGCAGCAGTGTCAAATTGCTTTGGTGGAAGGCTTTACTAATGTAGTACGCCATGCTCATCGACATTTACCTAAAACTACAGTAATAGAGCTGGAGCTAAAGTTATTTACTGATGGATTAGAAATGCGGCTTTGGGACTATGGACAGCCTTTTGATTTCCAATCCAAGCTGGAATCCCTCTACCAAGAGGACTATGACCCTTTAGAAAAAGAAGGAGGTAGAGGGTTGATGTTTATGAATCAGCTGACAGACGAAGTTTCCTACCAACGTCTGTCTGACCAACGTAATTGTCTACTAATGCGTAAATGGTGCTAGATTTCCGCTGCGGCGCGTTCAATTAAGCTACGCGCCAGACTTTGAATGCCAGTGTGTTCGTAATAGTTAGTAGACATATCCAGAAAAGCGGCCAGATAGTCTAACTTGTCATCAGAAAACTCAATAAAACTTTGCAAGTTATTAGCGATTTGTTCTGGGGTCACACCTCGGTCAGTAACGAAATCACTCATCCATCCTTTCACCGATTCAAAGCTTTCACCAATAAAGCTGAGCTTGCTCTGGGAATCATCCCCAGGAATCGCATCCTGGATCCCTTTGAAACTCCCACTGTCTTCCAACTCGTTGGGAGTTAGACGCTCTAGAGTTGACTGTACTCCCATGATAAAGTCAGGACCAAGGGGAATCAGGCCATCAAAACAAACCAGCGCTGCCATACGCATTATAGATGCGCCACCATAGTCACCTAAGGCAGCCACAAAGTCACCAATGCTATCTCCAGGCAGACCATTAATTTGGCAAAAGCCGATCAATTCCCCTACCACTTTGATCGACAGATCAATGGTTTGGGCTTTGTCAGCTTTCGGAGTCAAGCTGTTCAAGAAACCCAACAAGGGAATTTTTTCACCAACCTTGTTCGCTAAAGCTGCTGCCCCCAACGCCGTACCAGTGCTATCAATGGTTTGGTAAATCCACAGCGCTCGTTGGTAGCCCTGGGAGCGGTCATTGAACAGATAGACGGCGCGATCGCCAATTTCCTGAATTACCTCTTCGTCTTCTTCACCAGTGATCCCACGAATGGTATTTTCAAATCCCACTAAATTTTCCCACTCTCCAGGCACAACAAAGTCTAGAGACTTCAGCGCCGAGATGGTCATATTCTTCGTTGGCAGATCATCAACGATTTCATAAATTGGTTTGCTCACACTCAGACTCCTTTACAATCTGATACCTTCGAGTCATTAGTCTTTGGTTATTAGTCCTTGGTTATTAGTCCTGAGTGACCAACACCGAGTCTGATCGTAGCTACTGATGGTAGTTACTGATAACTAATGACTGATGACTAATGACCTACTTACTTGTGATTTTTGTGATTCTTGTGCTTGAGGATGGTTATTCCCCATTTACCTTTTTCCTTGTAGCATTTATTTACTTAAGTCGGGAAAGACCACTCAGGTTAAATTTTGCTAACCAGGCTTTGCGATCGCTAGCAGTAAACGACGGATTTCGGGATTGGATCTTTACCTGGTAGCGCTTACCGACCAAAATAGCGGTTTGAGTTGAACCAATTTCCCGGGCTGGATAACCAGCAATGGTTTGACCACTTTGCTGATATTTGGCAGCAGTGGTAGGAGTGCTGCTGGTATCAGAAATTGAGAGCACTGCCACCTCAGTGCCATTTTTCTTCAACTTGGCTTGAGCAAAGCCTTTTTTCTCCTGGGTATAGACTCGTTGATAACCGCCCCCTGATGGTGGGAAAAACTTGTTGAATTGAGACCCTTGAGTTGCATTCTTGGCAACAGCCTGACCACTTCTAGCCTGGCTGCTGGCCTGTTGTGCCTGGTCAAAACGAGAGGGGGCTTTTTGAGCGCAGGATGTTACCAGCAATAATATGCTGAGTAACATGGTCGCTAAAATTGTCTTTACACGAGACATGGTCATCGTTTTCTCCTTGAATGATGTATGCTGCTTACTTAGCGAGACTATCTAGGGGAAACCTTACCAGAGCTATCTACAGGTGCGACCCGTGGCGAATTTAATTCTTAATGGGGAAAGCGCACCTAACAAAGATTTCCCAAGTGCCCCATGGCTTCGTCAAATACGTGACCATTGACACTCCCCGGCCTGTTCGCGTAGCGTCGGGCAAAGCCCGAAAGGCGCGGGGATTCCTAGATCAACGAGTCACCTTAAACCGTTGTGTTCCAATCTTTGACTCCGCCAAAAATTAGACAATATCTAAACCAAAAACCCGTCAAGACCAAGTTTCTAGTCAGCTCACAACAGACCCAGCGGGCAATTCTCCTTAGGCGTTTGACTACTTAATAGGAAGTGCCTTAAAAAGTCCGTTTCTCTTCCTTTTCGTCGGGTTCCGGTGTGCCCCACCGTACCGTGTTATCTTAAAGCGTGATTTTTGCTGGGTTCACACACCAACGGTTAATTGATGATTGGGTTTTTAAGGAGGACTTTCCCTACCCTCCGAGCATTACTTCTTCTAGGTCGATAAGTTACGGGTCTCTCTCCCGGCTCAGCCTACGGTTTTTCAGCCTGTACTCATGTTTTAATTATACCCTGGCGCTAGATAAGTGTCAACTAAAAGCCGTCCTAGAAGGACGGGGCTTTAAACCCAGAATTTTTGGTAACAATATCCCACTCTCGGCCTAAAACCACTACCTCCTTCTGGTGTTGAGCAACTGGTCACAACATTCTGCCAAGGTGTACTCGCTGCTTTGTAGACGAAGTCCAAAGCTGAAACACCTGCCAAAGCCATCCTAGAAAATTGTAGTCAATACTCTGCAAAATGGGGAATAGGGAATAGGGAATAGGGAGTAGGGAATAGGGAGTAGGGAATAGGGAGTAGGGAATAGGGAGTAGGGAGCAGGGAACAGCGGATCTCGGAATAGTTAAAAAATTCTGTGTACCTCATAGCTATGAACAACGCTATACAATTCGACGCAGCTTGGAAAGGAGATTACTTATTTTTTGTAAATCTACTTTGTCGATTGCATAATGAATTTTAATGAACATATTTATATCATGTCGGGATAATTACCCTTAATAAAAATCTCCCCATCTCCCCATCTCCCCATCTCCCCATCTCCCCATCTCCCCATCTCCCCATCCCCCCATCTCCCCATCTCCCCATCTCCCCATCTCCCCCTC
>NZ_JAAHHU010001110.1:0-1668 GCF_010672095.1 Moorena sp. SIO3I6
TATGTGCAAAAGATAAAGAACCTAAACTTGATGGGATTAAATTTAACTTTTTTCTAAACCATTCAAATATATTTCCTAACTGATCATGGTTATTTTGGGCGGCATGAGATAAAAATAAAGAATTTGGGCGAACAAAACCCCTAATACGTTCCTTTTCCCCTTTCAGCCTTGGTCCAAAATACCAATCATAATCCTGTTTTTCTGAATGATAGTTACGCTCAAACCAAGTTTGAGCACGTCCTTTGGGATATGCGATTAGCCACTCTTCGTACACTCGCTCTTGGTCTAAGGAAAATGCGTATTGGTAGCGAATATTATCCTCAATGAAAATAATTTCAAAACAGCTCGGCCTTTTCTGGCAGTCAGCATTTAACCGAAATGGTTCGATATTCCATCTACTGCCAAGCTGCATGCCAGTGGCTGACTGAAGCACAATCCGACGCATGGTCTGGATTGCACGCACCAGATTGCTCTTCCCCGAAGCATTAGGACCGTAGACCACAGCACTGGTGAGTAGGCGCAGAGACTTAACATTAGGCATGGGGAAACTATTGCTATCTTGCCCAGTTTTTTTATTAGATGCCACCATACTAAAGGTCTGGCGCTCTCGAAATGAGCGATAATTTTCTACGCTGAACTCAACTAGCATTACTAGGGTCTCCCATGGTTACTTAGGGATTATCCATTAATTTTGGTCAATGGTAAACCATGGTAAAGGAATGATTTAGTTGATTATAGGAAGCTAGTTAGTAGAATGCGATTAGCCCGAAGGGCTACGCTACGCGATCGCATCTCTTCCTAGTAATACCAATTACACAAAATATTGGTACACCTTAATCCCCTATACCACCGCCTTACATTATCAGTTTATAACCTTATGACCTGATTACCGTATCCTCTGTAGCAAAACTAAATAAAACTATCATTCTTGCTAGGCAAATATATCCATGATGGTCTAACATCAACCCAGGTTTTATTCCTTTAAATTTTATTCCTAAAAAGGGAGCTCATCATCCATTGCTATTCTCAGTTTATTCCCTGACTTGCTAGATAATTCAATAACACCCGCTATCAACTTCCAACAAGGGTCACCATCCTTTTGCCAATCACCAGGTCGCCAAGGCATACTAAGACTAACCGTAACCAAACACTGATTTTGCGGTCGATACCCTAACTCTAAATGCCTAACAAATACGGGATCAGTAATCGTAGCAGTCAATTCTTGTCCACAATCTGTTACCAGTGAACCTTCCCATTTTTCTACACCCTCATCTCTGATACCAATAGGTTGAACCAAGAACTCCACAGCTTTCACCAGTTGTAGTGTACATCGTTGCTCTACTGGTAATGACTGCAAGAAACTCTCCGTTACATAGCGCTCATTATTATGGAGAATGTATTTTTCCCGGCTACAAAACTTATTCAGATATCCAGCAGGAACTTGTCCTACTCGTCGCCATTGTCCTGGTAATACCAAAAGATTTTCACACTCAAAGCCAAAGTCTGGTCCAGTTTTAGCCAAAGGAATATCTAAAATATCCAGTAACGTTGGTTCCCTTCCCGCAATTTGACGCATTGGTTTCGGAATGCGACCATCGGGTAAATCAGATACAGGACGAATCCATTGACATTTCAGAGAATTAATTCCAGCGATACATCTATCGCCAT
>NZ_JAAHHU010001111.1:0-1668 GCF_010672095.1 Moorena sp. SIO3I6
GAGCAGGTATTCGGGTTTTTTGCGTGGATTTGGATCCCCCATTATCCCCCTTAATAAGCTATCCATTAGGCAAAAGTAGTCGAAACAGTGATAGAGACTAGGATGTAGGCAAGGATGGGGAGAGGAGTGGTGAGAACCAACCATTATTAACTGGAGTATAGACTAACAGGGGTTTCCCTTGACTGTGTACGCTAATCTAGAAGTGCGATCGCGTTTAATTCGGTGCACCAAAGCAGGAGTGGACAGTGAAGCGGAGGTTGTGAGAGTATCAAAGGCATGCATTCAATTAGGGGATGAAGAGGAACACATGAAGGATTGGATCACCCAGGAGATAAATCCGAAATTTTTCAGGACATACGCCACGCGAAAAGATTGAGAAAGACACTTCTGGTCTTAAGTGAGCATCCAGCAGAAACAGTACCAAAAGCGAGTGGAAATGCCAGCGAGAGCCAAAGTATTTACAGGTTTTGGTCAAATAAGAAAGTGAAACAGACTGACTTATTGGCTTCACACAGGGAAGCCGTAGTGAAGAGGTGTGTCGGTCGCCGTGAGTAGTGCTGGCAATACAGGACACGACCGACTTGGAGTATACGACACATGAAGCCACGAAGGGTTTGGGATATATCAATCAGACCAAGCAGCAAGG
Organism: Moorena sp. SIO3I6; assembly: GCF_010672095.1. Classification (NCBI taxonomy): domain Bacteria; kingdom Bacillati; phylum Cyanobacteriota; class Cyanophyceae; order Coleofasciculales; family Coleofasciculaceae; genus Moorena; species Moorena sp. SIO3I6. The sequence goes on from NZ_JAAHHU010001111.1 coordinate 647, forward strand.
AATCAAAGTTCATAGCTGTATAGCGGTGAGTGCCAAAGGAGAGCCATTGGGACTGCTACATCAGCAGAGTTGGACAAGAAAGCACAGGAGTGGAAAGAAAAAAGAACGCAAGAAAAAAGCGATTCAAGAAAAAGAAAGCTATCGATGGTTACAGACTGTTACAGGAGCTGAGGAAGGACTAGCCGAAAAAGCGAAGCTCATACATGTTGCTGATCGCGAGGCCGATATCTTTGAGTTGTTCGCCCAAAAGCGCTGTGCCAATAGCGAATTACTGATTCGAGGAGAGTATAACCGCAGGGTGAAAGAGGAAATGGGATATCTTTTGCCGACGATTGAACAAAGGCTAATCTTAGGTAAAATGACCATCAACTTAGAGCGTAATCCCAAACGTGGAGCTCGTCAAGCACTATTACAAATCCGAGGGATGAGAGTCACTCTGGAAGTGCCTCAACATCACCCCAAACCCCACAATCTCCAGCCAGTGGAAATCAATGTACTACTCGTAGAAGAAACTGAGAAACCTGCTGATGGTAGTCCACCCATTCGTTGGTTATTGCTCACCACTCTACCCATTGACAATTTTACTCAAGCTTGGCAATGTGTGCAGTGGTATAGTTATCGGTGGCTGATCGAACGCTTTCACTTTACACTCAAAAGTGGCTGACGCGCGCGAAAAACTTCAACTTCAAACCCGAGAGCGTTTACTCAAAGCACTGGCTACTTATAATATTGTTGCTTGGCGACTAATGTGGTTGACGTAATCTCGCTCGACTTAATCCCGATGCTTCTTGCCAAGTTGTTTTCTCTCCACCGGAATGGAAGCTCTTGCGACGTAAATTTCAACCCAAAAACTGCTCGAAAAAACCTCCTACTCTTGCGTTTTGCTCTGATGAGCGATTGCACGCTTGGGTGACATCATTCGGCGTAAATCAGATGGCAAATTAGTACTGATTGACTTCGGTGCGGTTAAACAAGTGAGTACTCAGATCCTGGAAGGGGGCAACACTGGCTTTACGGTTGCT
>NZ_JAAHHU010001112.1:0-1667 GCF_010672095.1 Moorena sp. SIO3I6
GACAAGCAGATGTCCAACTCTATAACGCCTTAAAAAGGGGTGAGTTTTGTTATGTGATGGCTCCCAGACAAATGGGCAAATCTTCTCTATCGGTGCGAATCAGACATCAGCTAGAACAAGAAGGTATAAGATGCAGTACTATTGATATGACACGCATCGGTAGCGAAACAATTACTCCAACTCAGTGGTACAAAGGAGTGGTTGCTGAGTTAGTACGAGGCTTGAAGTTATTCGGTGACTTTAATTTACAATCCTGGTGGCACCAGGAAGAGTATCTTTCACTGCTTCAGCGATTGAGTAATTTCCTGGAAGATATCCTGCTGGCCAAATTTAATACTGAACGAATTGTTATCTTTATTGATGAAATTGATACTATTCTAAACTTACCTTTTCCGGTTGATGATTTTTTTGCCCTGATCCGATTCTGCTATAACCAAAGAGCAATTAATCCTGAGTATAAGCGCATTGTCTTTGCTTTGTTCGGGGTAGCTAAGCCAAGTGATTTGATGACTGGCAAAAAGCGGACACCGTTTAATATCGGGAAAGCCATAGAACTAAATGGCTTTGAATTCCATCAAGCATATCCCCTTGCCAAGGGATTAGAGCAAACAGGGGGTAAACCTAAAACAATTCTCAAGGAGATACTGGCTTGGACAGGAGGACAACCTTTTCTGACCCAAAAACTATGTCAGTTGGTAGTAGATTCAGTAAGAGTCGGGTTGACTATTGCTCCTGGTAATGAGGCATCTTGGGTAGAGAGAATCGTACACACTGGCATTATTGATCATTGGGAATCCCAGGATGAACCCGAACATTTGCGAAGCATCTCGGCTCGCCTTTTGAGTAATAAATACTATGCTGATAAATTGCTGGGACTTTATCAGCAGATTTTAGCTGGAGATGATGTACCGATGGATAACAGCGAACAGTGTAACGAATTGCTGCTATCGGGTTTGGTGGTTAATAAACAAGGATGGCTAAGGGTGAATAACCCTATATATAAAGCAATTTTTAATCCTGAATGGGTTATCAAACAACTAGAGAATCTGCGTGCGTATCCTCGAAAGTTGCCCTCTTCCAGAGTTAGTATGGCATACTGTTAGTTTAAGGGACTAAAACCCTAGCTATACCTGGATTTTGGGCTTCAGCCCCTTGGTATAACTTAAACTATAGCGTTTCTGATAGCTATGAGCTACACAGCATTTTTTACCTATTTACTCTTACCTGATACCTGCTTCATAAAACCCATAACTTTGTACATCATGACTAGGATAATTGCTATAATATATTAAACTATTGCTGGGGAATAAGTTTAGTATGTCGAATAATAAGAATGAAAACAGTGGATGTGGATGCGCAAATATTCCTATTTCTCTAATCTTACTGGTTTTAGGCGGTGGCTATTGGTGGTTGAACCATCAAGGAGGTTTATCCATGATTAGCAAATTACCTCAAAATCTCCCCATAGCTATTCCTCAAAATCTACCAATAACTATTCCTGGTTTAAATTCGACAACCGCCGAACCAGAACCTTCGGCTCCTACTAAGCCTCCTGTAACCACTGCACCTTCCTTACCAAATTCGCCAATTGTTAAACCTAATCATCAGCCAGCTTCATCAACACCAATAACAGCTCAAAAACCTCAAACAGCTCAAAAACCTCAAAC
>NZ_JAAHHU010001113.1:0-1666 GCF_010672095.1 Moorena sp. SIO3I6
TAATAGAAACAGGTTCCCGTGAATCTACGGAGTGAACCGATGCGGAACCGGGAAGTGCTTCACTGGCACTTTCAACGATCGCATCCAAGATTTCTAAATACAGAGATTCAATCTGTTCTACCTCAAAGGTTGTCACTTGATCGTGAAATGACATGGACACATGATTGAATGCTGCGGAAGATGTTTCAATAACCAACCGGCAAAAAGAAATCCATGCCAGAGAAGAAACATTGTTGTCTTTCGGTTCGCCAAACTCGTTAACAAGCACCTGACGAAGTGCAGCTATAATTTTTAATGTATCTACGGACCACCACCTTGTAATGTTATGTATTTTTGGCAACCAGTTATCTTTATTAAGATAATATTTGGATTCTATCAGCGCTTTTTTAACCCCTATTTGTAGCTTTTTAAGTTCCGTTTTTGTGTAGTTACGGCATTTAGCATTACCTAACCATATCAAGAAGGGGTTTATATCAAAACAGTGTGAATAAAAACCATGTTCAGCCGCCACAATACCAGTTGTTGCTGTTCCTGAAAACGGGTCAAGGATGAAAGCATTTTCAGGGATGTTATCAATAATTTCTTCTACTAGCTTGACGGAATAAGCGGGGGTTAGCCGCAACCATCCATGTCTACCAAGTTTCTTGTTGTATTTGAAGGTGTAATCCGAACGTTGCTTAACCGTCATATCCATTACTCAGCCCTCAACAACGTTTCCAGGACATCATGGATTTCTTGTTTAATCTCTGTGCTATTACGGTTGAAAAAGTCTGCTAAGTCATACCCAAGAACCTGGTCACAGAAGGCATACAGAGACTCTTTATTGTTGCTATTCGTTGTACCAATAAGAATACCGCAACGGTTATTCCGGTATCTCAGTACAATGTCAGAATCAATCTGTGAAGAAAAGATTGCGAATACAGGAAGATAATCGTTTGCCCATGCTACTACAGCATTATCAATGTCGGCATTTTGACGCTTGGAGTCTTTGCTTTTGTAACCCTGACGCACTTCAAAAACGATCCCGTTAGTGGGTTCCGTAACTTCACCTAAGTCAGAACAGTAGTCTTTAATCCATTGCTTTACGTTGTTGAGAATCATTTGATTCTTAACTTCAGAAAGTTCAAGTCTGCCGTCAAGGGATAGCTTTTTATCTTTACCAGAGCGAGTCTTTGCTGTGTAGGACCAGGTTGCATAAACGGGGTCTGTGTAACCAGTTGTATCTACCAAAACTGCACGGAATAGACGTTCACACCCAATGCCGATTTGCCGATATACGGAAGTCATTCCACCTGCTGCACGATGTGCAGCGTACATCAGCTCGGTGTCAAGACCTACCCATGCGTAGAAAGGGTCTGAACCGTAAAGCGTCTTGAATCCACTCAGGGATAGCCCCTTATCGCTGTTACCCTGCCCGAACTTGGGTCTGTAGGTCTTGCACTTCTTGATAGGTGCAAGGAAAGTCTTTAGATATTCCGTTTCTCTGTTATTCACATCCTTCTATATTACAACTTTTTTGATAATTTTTTTTGAGGGCTAACTACTAATTATACCGTTGTTCTTTGATCAGGGAAATTTGTTGTTCAAATTGGATGATATCAGTTTCATAGAGCATTTTGTTCTTTAAAATCTCACTAAACGTGACGAAAGCCTTACTTGTTTGGTT
>NZ_JAAHHU010001114.1:0-1664 GCF_010672095.1 Moorena sp. SIO3I6
CCCCCTTATCTCTGGGAAGATCAGGGGGCAAGCTTGCATGTAAAAGAGGCTAAACATGAAACCTGACTTGGAAAACAGATCCTACACTGCAAGAGCTGACCATAGACTAGGTGATTCAGTCTTGAGCACGTCTTACCACTTAGGAAAATGGGCGTTGCTGAATCAAGTAATGAATAGGAGTAGAGTGGGCATCCTGCCCGCGCGAAATAAGCATGAAACTGGCAAGATGCCAGTTCCACCAAGATGCCCATTCTACCTCACTCTTAAAATCATTCCATTATTCAGCAACGCCGGAAAATGCACTCAAGACAATGGACTGAGCACTCAAAACTCAGCACTGAGTTTGCTTAAACGTTTACTAATTGCCACAACGGTGCTGTTGGCTGTTGTCCCTACGACGACTAGTTGCACTCTACTGGAACGTCAGCCTCGGTCAAACTCTACCTTGGTCTACAAAGGACCAGTTACCCAGGAGGTGAAAGCTGGTTCATTGATACCAGGGACTGATATTCGGTACATCAGTAGGACGGGGGATAAAACTGCTGAAGTGTTGATCAATGGACAGCGTGCATTCAAGCGCAGTGGTGACTCTCTAGACTGGACTGGAATTCCCCTGAGGGGAGTCGAAATGGGTCTCAACCAGCGGGTATTAGTTTATACTGAGGAACGCCTACAGGCTGGTGGTACTGTTCGTCTAACGGTAGATGGGGTATCTTCTAAACCTGGTTGGGTACCGCAGGTACCGGACAAAACAAACTCCAGTCTAGTGGTTTACAAGGTTCCAGTTTTATACCGAATCAAGCAGGGAGAAACAATTCCTGGAACCACTTTGAGTTATACCGGCAAAACCGAAAAAGGTGCGCAGTTGGGTGGATTACCGACCGGAGAGTCTCCGTACCGCCAAGGGGGTGACTCGATTAGTTGGCAAGGGCAATTACGCCCCAGAGTTTATCTCGATTTAGTAGTACGTACTGCCTTCTATAACGAAGACCGTCTGAATGTGACTGGCTTTGCAACAGTTATCCTAGCAATCGGTGGTTGACGGTTGTTCGCCCTTGGCGTCCCTTTTTGGAGTTTGGATGTTACAGTTGACACTTAAGATGGCTACTTGAATGGCGGGAAGACCCTACATTGGTCGATGGACAACTCTAATGCGATCGCAACTGAAAATCAGCATTCCCTGAAAAAACTGGCGTCGGCAGTAGAAGCCTCTCAGGGACAGTTCAAGCTGATTTTAGCCCGCTGTAATTATATCAGGGTGCGTTTCCGTTTGGTAGCGCAATTACCAACACTCTCGGACCTTGACATTCATACCGTAACCCTGAAGCCATCGGACAACGTGCTCTATGACACCATTCGGTCAATAGTGGGAGAAGAACGCCCTAGTGCTGTGATGGTGTTGGGCTTAGAATCGGTCCAGAATCTACCACAGATGCTGAGTGTTACTAATCAAGTGCTCGAAGAGTTTCATAAAAATCTTCCTTTCCCCTTAGTGTTATGGATTACAGATGACATTCAGCAGCAACTAACCCAGTTTGCTCCAGATTTCGAGAGTTTGGGGACACCGATAGAATTTGCGAACGCAACAGGAACCTTAATTACTGAACTCAAAGAGACTACCGATGCTATCTTTGACTATATTTTAAAATCGAATAGTATAGCAT
>NZ_JAAHHU010001115.1:0-1663 GCF_010672095.1 Moorena sp. SIO3I6
TACTCCCTACTCCCTACTCCCTACTCCCTACTCCCTACTCCCTACTCCCTATTCCCTACTCCCTACTCCCTACTCCCTATTCCCTACTCCCTTTGCTATAGAAATAATTGACTATGTTAGCCACAGCTTACTTGGGACTAATCTTATTGATGTTGCTTACAGAAATAAAACGAAAAAAAACCGGTAAGTTGGATTTCCTGACCTTGGCTAACTTGATTTTCTTTCTTGTCTATGCTTTTCCAGGATTTGTCTTATCAGCTAACCTAGAGAATGCTAGGCATGAGTTGAACTGGGGAAATACCTTATACACTGACAACCCACAAACAGTTATTGCTATATTTGTGGGATACATTCTGATTGTTATTGGTTTCTATTCTAAGTCGGCTGAAAAATTTGGAAAAACGATTACTATCAAGAGCTATAGTGACAATGTTGTGATTGTATTTGCTATTTTGCTGCTGTTATTCTCTTGTCTATCTATTCAAATCTATGGCTCTCAGTATGGTGGCGTTATGGTAGCCCTTGCTAAAAGCCACCTGATTCGATCAACCACGGTTGAAAGTGGCAACCTGGTTTTTTTTAAGAATTTTATGTTCTTTTCATTCTTTGCCTCTTATTTATTGGCAGCCCTGGTATTTTTTAGCAACCTAAAAAAAGGTAAATTCATCCTATTTAGTTTGTTTTTGCTATCTGTAGTCGCTTCCTGGATTTCAGCCACTTTAACAGCTGGGCGTATTCCTTTTGTCAGATACATTATCGGGTTTTATTTAGTTTATGTCCTTAAAACTGGCAAATTTTCCTTTACTTTCACCCTTACTTTTGTCTCTAGTGCTGCTCTGTTTCTGATTCACGGCAAAACCCTGTTTTTTAGCTTAAGTGCTTTGCCAGATGGCTATGTTGCTGTAGTGGAACGCTTTAGACAATCTCTGGACAGTGGTTCCAATGAAAGCTTTAGCATTATCGAACTAGTAGAGAACTTTGTGTTTCCAGTTCATTCCCTAGATGCAGCTTTTAATAATCATTATCCAATGCGGCTATTTCTGGATATCTACTATGGGGTGCTTTCCTTAATACCGGAGCGTCTGACTAATATGGAGTTCCCAGAAACCCTATCCTTTGAGAATACAGCAAATATCATAGGCTCCAATGAGTTTGCTATACCACCAGGTATACTGGCCTTTGGTATCTATAGTATGTCTTGGGTCGGACTAATTATCATATCGTTGAGTTTTGGTTGGATTGGTCGTTATCTACAAACTATTTTTAATAATCAGCTACATACAATATACTGGATGCCATTTGTTTATATTTTAACAGCTGTAACCTGGATAGATTTTATTACCTTTGGTGACCCAGAGGCTTACCTAATTGCTAATTTTTGGTTTTTTGCAGCTATGGGTCTATTACTATCTTTCGTTAGCAAGGTTTATTGGAAAAAGAACTATAAACTATGAAAATACTATATCTTACCACTGGAGTCTCCATAGGAGGTGCGGAGTTGATGTTATATCATCTCCTATCCAAGATAAACCGAAACCGCTTTAGTCCAGTGGTACTGTCTCTAATGGGGCGTGATACGGTAGGCGATCGCATTGAATCTTTGGGTATACCTGTTGCTCATATTGGTCTTGAACCAGGAACGGTTCCAACCCTGAAAGCATTG
>NZ_JAAHHU010001116.1:0-1663 GCF_010672095.1 Moorena sp. SIO3I6
ACTGTCCCAATGGGTACATCAGGAACACGCTGACAAATACTGCAATCGGCGCACTGAATGCGATCGCGTTGTAGGGTCTGATGCCTACTAGACGAGCAATTTCAAATTGCCGCAGCATGAACCCAATCAGACCAAACGCTCCGTGGAATGCCACGAAGCTCCACAACCCTCCTAGTTGGAACCAGCGGGTCAAGTCTCCTTGAGCTTCTGGTCCCCACAACAGCAGCAGGGAATGTCCCAGACTGTTAGGAGGAGAGGATACTGCTACGGTCAGGAAGTTACAACCTTCAAGGTAAGAAGAGGCTAAGCCGTGGGTGTACCAAGAGGTAACAAAGGTGGTACCAGTTAGCCAGCCCCCTAACGCCATGTAGGCACAGGGGAACAACAGAATGCCGGACCAGCCGACGAATACAAAGCGATCGCGCTTGAGCCAGTCATCGAGGATATCAAACCATCCTCTGGTGCTGGGGGCGCGTCCTACTGCTACTGTCATAGATTCAAATCCTCATACATATAACGATTTGCAAGGATTCAAAATTGGGACGCTTTTACGTCTTTTTACCGACACTCCCACCCTTCTAGAGGTGGATTTCCCTTAGAGTTCAGTGAGGCAAGAGTCACTTCCCTCTTACAGGATTGTCTTTTAACGGGATGCCACAGGCTATAAGGTTAGGCTGTGGTCACTTAATGTTTCTTAAACTATCACACAGTTTAACGCTTGACTTGATTCTCCCATAAGGAGAGTTGGGTTACAAACGTTACATACAATAATAATAAATACCAAAAATTTTACAAAATTACACATACTCCTCAGATTTTTTTTATATTTGGTGTCAAAAGTTACATAATTTCCCTGTGTTGGTCAAAAATGTGATACTAGTTCTAGATGAGCTCGCTGCAGTATCCGTAAATCAACTGATCTACTCTCGAACTCAGCGCTATTGTCAAGTCAGATTTCTTAGAGGCAACCACATCTTCTCATGGCAGCATCCACCAACCAACTGGAAAACCTGGTACTTCGACAATCGGTTCTTGGCTCTCGCCGTTTGAGCAACTATTTAGTGGCAGGAGCTGTATCCATAGGAGGTATAGGCTTTTTCCTCGCAGGCCTTTCGAGTTATCTCAACATGGATCTACTCCCGATTGGAGATGCAACCAACCTAATTTTTATCCCTCAGGGAGTAGCAATGGGGTTCTATGGCGTTGCTGCGCTGTTGCTATCTCTCTACCTATGGCTAACCATTTATTGGGATATCGGTGGAGGGTACAATGAATTTAACCAAGAAACAGCTATGGTCAGAGTAGTGCGGTCTGGCTTTCCCGGTAAAAACCGTGAAGTCGAATTCAGTTGCCGTACAGAAGATGTCCAGTCGATTCGAGTAGACATCAAAGAGGGTCTAAATCCACGCCGAGTCCTCTACGTCCGCACTAAGGATCGCCGGGAAGTTCCTCTTACTCGTGTCGGTCAACCCATCTCCCTTTCGGAATTAGAAAATCAGGGAGCAGAGCTGGCTCGTTTCCTCGGAGTTCCCTTGAGCCAGATGTTGAAGCAGACGATAACCTGGGACAGGTGGTGATACTGGCTCAAGTAAGTGGGTCTAGTTCCTCCAAGCTGGTGTCTAAACAGGGAACCAAGAAATCAGAAGGTGCAGGCTTCACTGTC
>NZ_JAAHHU010001117.1:0-1662 GCF_010672095.1 Moorena sp. SIO3I6
TTGTTGTAGTCGCTTGGCTTGATCTGGGTCGATGGTATAGCGATGCTTAAAACTTTCTAAATCAATTTCTTGGGGTAGTGTCTCATCATTAAAGTACACTGTAACTTTCTTTTGAGCACCATAGCGTAAAACTGTCAGTAAAGCTGTACAAGGATTGACATCACTGGGCAGTAAGTTCTCACCAATTAAAGCATTGAGAAATGTACTTTTTCCCCGCTTCATATCCCCTAAAACTAGTAGTCGGAATCGCCCCTGCTGTAAATTTTTACTGACTTTATAGATATCTTCAATATCTCTATCTAAGCCTAATTTACCGGAATTATTCTCCCCTGCGGATTCCGATTGCTCAAGAGTGTTCTTGATTTGATTTAAATTAGTGGCGATTTCAGCACGAACTCTGGCAACGCGATCGAGATCATGGAGAAAATTTGTGGTTTCCATTTTAGTACTCATCTTTAGTTTGGTATTAGCTAATTAATGGTTTTAAAGGGAACAGGGAATAGGGAATAGGGAACAGGGAACAGGGAACAGGGAACAGGGAGTAGGGAGTAGGGAACAGGGAGTAGGGAGTAGGGAGTAGGGAGTAGGGAGTAGGGAGTAGGGAGTAGGGAACAGGGAACAGGGATTAGGGATTAGTAGGAAAAAAATGTAGTTTTTTGTGTTATTAAAGTTTCCTAATATAGTTAGGGTTTATATATGATTAACCAACTATTTATCATGGCACCCTTTAATTATTTAATGTGAATTTATTATGTCTTTACTGGTAATTTATAATTTTTACCTTATTGCCTTTTGTTTTGTTTATTCAATCATCATCTTTCCAGAAAATTTCGTATCCTAACCAGGCAAGTCCTCCAACGATCATGACGATAGCAAGCCAATAAGCAATTCTAATGGTTATAACAACAGCAATGACAACGGCCAAGAATTTTCCAAATCTAGCTAGCTTTCTGCCCCACTTTTTTAGTTTACCTTCAGTTTTTTGATGCTTCTGGGTTTGATGAAATTGTTGTTCTTCTTTATAAATTTCCGTTTCGATTTCCCGGAGTCGAAGGTCTCGCTCCCGTTGCTGTAGTTCTCGTTCTCGAAGCTCAAAGTCTTTAGATTTTTGTTCTTTGGAATTCATCAGATTTTCCTTAGTTGACTGCAAATTTACTGCTTGACTGACAAATCTAGTCTGATGCTTCTGTAATGGCTTGACAGTACCCACAGGGGTAGTTTTATGATTAGTCTTTAGCTACTATAGCAATTCTAAATTGAGTCAATATAGCTCATAAGTATGATCAAGGCTATAGTTTTTACGAAAACCTCCTTTCACTATAGTGCTGAGTAAGACTTGTGACTGTTTACAACTAGAGAGGTTACAGTTAATAGGTTACAGTTATAGAGTGCCCGGACAATCTGGTCTGATTAACAGCAGAAGGTCTAATCTCCTCAGGACTTACTTAGGATTTCTTGAATCACATGGAAACTGAACCATTACAGGCCAATACAACACCCTTTTTCCATGTGTCCGTATTGAGTCAGGAATTAATTGAGGGACTAGCTATCTGCCCTGGTGGTCATTACTTGGATGCAACTGTGGGTGGTGGTGGACACACTAAGTTAATTTTAGCAGCAGCACCGGATGTGGAGGTTACAGCTATTGACCGGGATGCTAAA
>NZ_JAAHHU010001118.1:0-1661 GCF_010672095.1 Moorena sp. SIO3I6
TCTCTGTTGCTAGCAATTAAACATCTGTAATGAGTTAAGGAAGTGTTGTTAGCCTCTCAAGCTCTTATAACATTGTCAAGGCAAACTTTACCCACTTGTGGAGTGTTCAAAGTAATGCGAGTTTTCGTTCTAGATCAAAATAAACAACCTTTAGATCCGTGCCATCCAGCGCGAGCTAGAGAATTACTCAAAAAAGGGAGAGCTAAAGTATTCAAGCGTTATCCATTCACTATCATCATGCAGGACAGGAGTATCGATAATTCTGTCACTCATCCACACAGAATCAAAATAGACCCTGGTTCAAAAACAACCGGAATTGCTGTCGTCCAAGAACATACTGGACAGGTAACAAGCGCATTAGAAATCAATCACCGAGGGCAGAACATCAAAAATTCTTTGGAATCCAGAAGAGCTTTAAGGCGAGGCAGAAGAAGTCGAAAGACCCGTTATCGTAAACCTCGTTTTCTCAACCGAAAGCGCCCAGAAGGTTGGTTGCCTCCATCATTGATGAGTCGAGTACTTAATATTGAAACTTGGACTAGACGACTAATAAAACTGTGTCCAGTGACTGCCATATCCCAAGAGTTGGTTCGATTTGATACTCAGAAAATGCCAAATCCCGAAGTATCAGGTGTAGAGTATCAGCACGGTGAACTGTTTGGGTTTGAGGTAAAAGAATATTTACTTTCCAAGTGGGGTCATAACTGTGTTTATTGTGGGTCGGAAAATGTTCCTTTGGAGGTTGAACATATTACTCCTAAATCTATTGGGGGTAGTAATAGAGTTAGTAACCTGACTTTAGCTTGTCGGCATTGCAACCAGAAGAAAGGGAGTGATCCGATCGATAAGTTTTTGCGCAAAAAACCAGAACTTCTAAAGAAAGTACTGGCATTGGCTAAATCTCCCTTGAAAGATGCAGCAGCAGTTAACTCAACTCGATGGGAATTATGGAGAAGACTAAAGTTGACTGGGCTACCTGTTGAAACAGGTTCTGGCGGTCTAACCAAGTTCAATCGAAAAACCAGGGAGATCGAGAAAACCCATTGGATTGATGCTGCTTGTGTAGGAAAATCTACCCCTCAGAGATTACTGATAAACGGAGTAAAGCCGCTAATAGTCACAGCTAAGGGTCACGGAGTCCGTCAAAGATGCCGACCAAATAAATACGGTTTCCCAAAGGCTCATGCTCCCTCTGCTAAGTTTTTCAAAGGTTTTCAGACAGGAGATATAGTCATTGCTGATATCAAAAAAGGGAAATATGCCGGACAGTATACAGGTCGGATCGCTATTCGTTATCGTCCAAGCTTTGTACTTTCGGCAAAGCCTTTCGCGTTCGCGCAGCGTCGCCTACGGCGAAAGCGTGGCCTACGGCCTCCGCTACGCGAACAGGAATCTGGCATAAAGATTGATGTGCATCCAAAGTATCTAAAAACAATATTCAAGGCTGACGGCTATGAATATCTGTCCAATCAATAACGATTCGCGCTTGGCCATAGGCCACGCTACGCGAACGCTGGCCATAGGCCACGCTACGCGAACAATTTGTTAATCTGCGGGAATTCCCCGGAGACGAAACCTGTTTATTGTGGAGCCAATAGAAGTCAGTGGGCTATGCAGATGCATGGTTAAATCTTTGTTAATAGCGATGCAGCGCGGTCTTA
>NZ_JAAHHU010001119.1:0-1658 GCF_010672095.1 Moorena sp. SIO3I6
GACCAATGCTATTAAGTACTCACCCACAGGGGGAACCGTTCAGTTTGAACTGATTGCTCAGACAGAATGTGTTATCTTCCGGATTCAAGACCAGGGGATGGGCATTCCCCCAGAAGACCAACCGCAACTGTTTGAGCCTTTCCATCGTGCTAGCAATGTTGGCACAATTCCTGGTAGTGGCTTAGGGCTAGCTATTGTTAAACAGTGTGTGGACGCTCATGGTGGTGAGATTTCTCTCAAGAGTCAGTTGGGAGAGGGTACGACATTTACGGTTAGTTTACCGTATTAGGTTTTAGGGAATTGAGAATTAAGAATTGAGAATTGAGAATTAAGAATTGAGAATTGAGAATTAAGAATTGAGAATTGAGAATTAAGAATTGAGAATTGAGAATTGAGAATTAAGAATTAAGAATTAAGAATTAAGAATTAAGAATTAAGAATTAAGAATTAAGAATTAAGATGCGTTCCCGTAGCGTGGCCGTAGGCCAATCGCAAAGGTAATCATTCAGGTATCAGTATTCAGCTATCACCATTCACTTGATAGGTGAATACTCACTACAATTTGATTATCCTGATTATCCTCATCCAGAGCACCAATAAAAAGTGACGAAGGGATGGAGCGCTATGTGACCGGAAAATCGGGGAGTGTGAGGGGATTGGCTCAAGCACCTAGCTTGAGATATGGGGTTAGCCAATCCCCTCACATAAACGAATTGAGCGATTCGGCGTTTCATTTCTTTTGTTTGTGTTATGATATTGCAGCTGGCCTACAACAGGTGAGAATTCGTCGGTATCACCAATTAATCTACGACGTAAATGGATGGTAGTAGCAAGGGAGCGATAAACCCAGCGGGTTGCCGACTAATTAATCACTAATGACATATCAAGTTTTAATTTGACCAGAAGCATAGCAGGATTTAGAATACGCTTATAACTGGTATGAGGAGCAAAATACTAGCTTGGTTTCTGAATTTATTCGAGTCGTTGATGCCAGTTTTGCCACTAGTCAAAGAAATCCTTTAGCTTCTCCTTTAGTTGATCAAAAAGTGAGACGGAAATTAATTCGTAACTTTCCTTACAGTTTCTTCTACATAGATAGTCAAAGATATAATAATAGTTATTATTATTGTTTTCAAATTAAGCGGGATCCTCAAAAATGGCAAAGACCTTTATAGCAAGGGCACATCTTGTAGGCTGGGCAAGGGTAAACTTTACCAATATATTCATCAGTTTTCAGCCTCAGTATAGGTTTCTAAGAGGTGAAAAACTATTTCAATCACACATAAGTCTCTAATCAATTGTGATAAATGTGGGATTATTGTCCATGAAAAATTAGTAAAATTAGTTAACTTAAGTTGTACTCACCTTAATGATTCAATCAACTCAGACAGGGACAAGTTATCAAGTCAGACTCAACGACTTGGCAAAAGGGACTCTAACAGCTTTAACCTTACAAATTTTGGGAGTACTATTAACCTACATAGCTCAGGTTTTTCTAGCCCGTTGGATGGGAAAAGTGGAATATGGAATATACGCTTTTGTCTTGGCTCTATCGGCTCTATTAGCAATTCCCAGTGGATTCGGTTTTCCCCGAACGGTTTTACGTTTTATGGCTGAGTACCGAGTCCGGGAAGATTGGGGGCGCTTACGAGGAATTT
>NZ_JAAHHU010000112.1:0-16130 GCF_010672095.1 Moorena sp. SIO3I6
ATACAAGAGGCTCAACAGGTTAACCTTAATCGGAATAGTTCCATATCCACAGCAGTAAACTCTGGAGCAGATGCTGAAAAAGCCGGTAATATTGATCTAAAAACGCGATCGCTTACCTTAACTAATGACTCTCAAATAACTGCCAGCACTTCTGGGAAAGGGGATGCCGGTCAAATCAAAATACAAGAGGCTCAACAGGTTAACCTTGATCGGAAGAGTTCAATTTCGACAGCAGTAAACTCTGGAGCAGTTGGCAATGGTGGGAATGTCGATATTGAAACCAAGTCCCTAGCTCTAGATAACACCTCGACAATTGAAGCGAGTACTGCCGGTAACGGAAATGCCGGTAGTATCAAAATCCCAGACGCCGAGGAGGTTAACCTTGATCGGAAGAGTTCAATTTCGACAGCAGTAAACTCTGAAGCAGTTGCCGAAAAACCCAGCAATATTGATATTAAAACCCGTACGCTTACCTTAACTAATAACTCTGAAATAACTTCCAGTACTGCTGGTGATGGAGATGCTGGTAACATCACCCTTCGGGCTGAGGAAGTGACCATCGAGGGAGACTCACAGGTGTCAGCCACTACTTCCAGGGTTACCGATACTGACCGGGGTAAGGGTGGCAACATTAACATAATTGAGGCCAATCGGTTTGAGGCTACCGACGGTGGCAACGTCAGAACCACCACAGAAGGTACTGAGCAGGCTGGTAATATTACTCTGGAAGTACGTGATGATATTACTCTAGCTGGAACTGGAAGTGGGCTGTTTGCCAACACCACGTCCGGTTCTAGCGGCGATGGTGGCAATATTTTCGTTGACCCCAGAACTGTCACCATTCGGGATGGAGCCAAGATAGCTGTAGATAGCCAAGGCACCGGAAAAGGGGGCAATATTGAGCTTCAGGCAGGCACACTCACCCTTGATAATCAAGCAGAGCTATCCGCAGAAACGGCTAGCAACCAAGGGGGCAATATTACCTTAACCATTGACGAGTTGTTGTTCTTGCGACGGGAGAGTAAAATATCCACTACCGCAGGTACTGCTCAAGCTGGTGGAAACGGCGGCAATATTACGATTAATGCTCCCTTTATCATAGGCATTCGTCAAGAAAATAGCGACATTACTGCTAATGCTTTTGAAGGCAATGGCGGCAATATCAACATCACCACCCAAGGTATCATTGGGCTAGAGTTCCGAGAAAACCTCACTCCCCTCAGTGACATTACCGCTAGCTCTGAGTTTGGTGTAGATGGTACCGTCAACATCAATGCACCTCAAATTGACCCCAGCCGAGGGTTGTCGGAATTGCCAAGCGATGTCATTGATGTCTCTCAACTAATTGAAAAAAACCTCTGTGCTGCGGGTGAGGGCAGTGAATTTATTGCCACAGGTCGTGGTGGCTTACCGATTTCTCCTAACGAAACCCTGAACCCCAATGCTACATGGGACGATTGGCGTATCACTGAGCAACCTCAAACTAGGATCAGAAAACGTCGGTCAAGGTCAAGGCAGCATCAACTACAGATTAATCAACCACAGACCAATAACCCTAAACCTAAACAAATTGTAGAAGCCCAAGGCTGGGTTATCGGTGCCAACGGGGAGGTAATTCTCACCGCCCATCCAGTCATAGTGACTCCGAAGGGTACGTGGTTACATCAAGTAGATTGTCCAATGCTTCACCAAACCCTTGGGTCGGGAGTCGGGAATCGGGAATCGGGAGTCGGGAGTCGTTAGAAGCGAGAAATGGAAAGCTTAACAAGGAGGAAGCCAAGCGATCGCTTTTCCCTGTTCCCTGTTCCCTGTTCCCTGTTCCCTATTCCCTGTTCCCTGCGCGCAGCGCTATAGATAACTCAGATCAATGAAGCGCCTGATTCAGTTTATTGTGATTACCTTGTTGGGGCTAATGTTAAGCCGTGGTTTACACGCACTACCCTTCTATGCTGGCCATCAGCACTCAGCCATCAGCCATCAGCACTCAGCCATTAGCCATCAAACCTCAACCTTGAGCAATAGCAAGCAGGAGGAAACAGTAAGCATAACGCAAGAAGAAGCAAGACCAACGAACCACTATATGCTGCTGGAAGCAGGCAAACAATATTACGATGCTGGCAAGTATTCTGATGCTGCACGAGTATTGCAGCAGGCGGCACAAGCTTATCAAGCCACAGGAGATATCCTCAACCAAGCCCAAGCCCTGCGTTTGCTGTCCTTAGTGACTCAGCAACTTGGGGAATGGGATCAAGCCCAAGCAGCCATTGACTCCAGTTTGTCGTTGCTAGAAACCGTATCCAGGGGAGGTGAGGGAGTATTGGCTAAAGTGTTGAACACTCAAGGGCGTTTGCAATTGGTACAGGGAAATGCTGAAGCTGCCCTGAACACCTGGCAAAATGCTGAAGCACTGTATGCTAAAGCCAATGATCGCGTTGGTGTGCTTGGTAGCCAGATTAATCAAGCCCAAGCGATGCAGTCTTTGGGACTTTACCGTCGAGCCAAGAAGCTATTGACTCAGGTAAGACAAACCCTGCTGGCACAACCGGATTCTCCTCTAAAAGCTATTGGCTTACACAATCTTGGTAATGTGTTTCGACAAGCAGGGGATTTAAAGCAATCTAAACAGACCTTAACCAAAAGTTGGACAGTCGCACAACGAATAAAATCTCCAGAATCCCAGAGTCAAGTGTTACTGAGTTTAGGTAATACTGAGCGAGCCTTAGCCACAAGAGCAAAAGACTTGAATAATAACAAAGCATTCCAGCAGCATATCCAAGAGGCGATAACTCACTATCAACAAGCAGCAGCAACCACCACCTCACCCATCACCCAAATTCAAGCACAATTGAATCAGCTAAGTTTACTCATCGAAACAGACCAGGAGAAATCTGTTCAAGCGTTGTTGCCACAAATCCAGACATTGCTAACTAAATTACCATCCAGTAGAGCATCAGTTTACGCCCACGTAAATTTCGCTCAAAGTCTGATCAAGATCAGAAATCGAAAATTGCGTACGCAAATTACCAAACCAATTCCCACACCAATTCCCAATTCCCAAGACATTGCTCAACTACTCAACACAGCCATTGAGCAAGCTAAAACCCTAGAAGACAAACGAGCAGAATCCTATGCCCTGGGCACCCTTGGTAACTGGTTTGAACAAACTAAAGATTCGTCAAATGCCATAACCTTTACCAAGTCAGCGCTTCTGATTGCCCAAGGGATTAATGCACCAGATATTGCTTATCAGTGGCAGTGGCAAATGGGACGTATACTTAAGGCTGAAGCCGAACAAGCCACTAAAACCAGAAATGGTGATAGTGAAGCAGTAAGCGACCTGATCCAGAATGCGATCGCTTATTATACCCAAGCCTCTAATACCTTAACGAATTTACGCAGTGATTTAGTTACTCTCAATCCTGACATCCAGTTTTCCTTCCGAGAACAAGTAGAACCGGTCTATCGAGAGTTAGTTGATTTACTCTTGGGTTCTCCTCAACCGAGTAAGGATAATCTCAAGCAGGCCCGTGAGGCTATTGAAGCACTCCAGCTTGCTGAAATCGACAACTTCTTTCGAGACGCCTGCGCCAAGCCAGAAAAGGTCAACATTGATAATTTAGACCCTACAGCAGCGGTCATTTACCCGATTATCTTAAAAGACGGCTTAGCGGTAATCCTCAAATTGCCTGAACCAGATAACTTGCGTTACTATATCCATCATAACATATCAGAAGCTCAAGTAGACGAAGCGGTCAAAAAGTTCAGGAATTTCCTAAGAAGACGTAGCACTAGTATTAGCAAAGTCAAAAAAGAATCCCAACAAATTTATGACTGGCTAATCAGACCCTTTGAAGAAGAACTAGAGAGTAACCCTGAGGCAGACCAAAGCCCAATAAAAACCCTAGTATTTGTCCTAGATGGGTCATTACGAAATGTTCCTGTAGCAGCCCTTTATGATGGCAAACAGTATTTAATAGAACGGTATGCTGTAGCTGTGACCCCTGGCTTACAGTTAGTGGACCCCAAACCATTGCCACGGCAACAGCTAACAGCCCTAATTGCTGGAGCTACTAACGCTCCCAGCTTTAAAAAAGAAGGTTTAGGACCAATCGATAACGTAGGATTCGAGTTAACCAAAATTGGGGAACAGGTCAACCGTAGTCAGAAACTGGAAAATCAAGAATTTATCAAAGAAAACCTGCAAAATCAACTAACAGCAGCGTCTTTCAATGTTGTTCATATTGCCACTCACGGCCAGTTCAGTTCCAACCCAGAGCAAACATTTATCCTAGACTGGGATGAACGCATCAAAGTCAAGGATTTAGATAACTTACTACGGATGAGTGACTCCAGTGGCACCACCCCCATTGAACTGTTGTTGCTGAGTGCTTGTCAGACTGCTACTGGGGACAAACGAGCCGCTTTAGGACTAGCTGGGATAGCGATTAGAGCAGGAGCACGCAGTACCCTAGCCACCTTGTGGCAAGTTAATGATGCCTCTACAGCCGAATTTATGAATCAGTTCTACCAACAGTTAAATAATTCACAGTTGACTAAAGCCGAAGCCCTGCGAAATGCTCAATTAGCGTTTCTGAAGAAGAAATATCCCAGCACAGACTACCATCGTCCTCATATTTGGGCACCATTTATTTTGGTTGGGAATTGGCTGTGAATTCCAGTATGTTTAAGTTAAAGGTTGAATATTAGAGGTTGAATGTTGAATGTTGCAGGTTGAATGTTGCAGGTTGAATGTTGCAGGTTGAGAGGTTAAATGTTGTTCGCCCCGTATTCGGTGTAGGGTAGGTTGTCTGTTATAATTCTAACTTCTAACTTCTAACTTCTAACTTCTAACTTCTAAAACGAGCACCGCTATAATTTACTGAAGGTTACCCAAAATGTTTGTTTTAGAAATTGTTTCTACGAAACTTTGATCAGTCAATAGCTTAATCCAAGCAGTTTCAAGATTCATATTTTGTGGATCTTGCAGCCGTAATTCAGCTAGCTCAGTTAGGGTATCATACCATATGTGATGCTTGCCATAAGCTGCAATTCTCTCTAGAGGAGTATTAGCCCCATTTAACTCCCTTTCTAAGTCTTTAGACTGGGCAACTCGGCGAACTAGTCCTGTCACAGACGCTGGAGTTGGTAATTCATTGGATAATTCCGTAGAAGGGCAATTGATCTCTAGATTCCAGCGATAGGTTTGACCAACTTCCAAGGGATTTTCTGTCTTAGGAAGCGTAATACTAACAATGCCTGGCTGGTCTGGTAGCTTAACAGATTCTCGGTAAATATCGTTTTCCCCATCCTCATCCTGCAAGGAAAATTCTCCCGACGGTGCATCCTCTGAGGTGTAAGGTAGATATATCCAAAAGGTTGGATAATCACTTACGCTTAAATCCAAATTATAACCACCTACTAAAGGAGTCAGTAGTGGAAGCTCCGGCTTGTATAGGCAATCACCACGGGTTCCAGTACCGTGGGGAGCAGAAGGAGTCCCATTGTCTGGGGGTTTGGGATTGGGTTGGATAAAGTAAATTGGTACTTGCCCAAGATTGATGGATTGATCAGCCTCTACTCGGGAGACCAAGAAACAGCTGATCCAGCCAACAAAGACTAAATTAGAGGCAAATAGGTATTTAAGCCGAAATAATTTAGTTAACATCATAACTCAAAATTCAGATCAACATCGATAGATGTTTACCTGATATATCCAATTGATGGATTCAGATAAACACCCCTGTATATCACCACTATTTCCAGATAAAATCAGGTTAATTGTTGTGATTCTTAATTAGGAATTAGCCATGAAAATTAGGGTTAAAAACCCCCTTTTTTTTCAGTATGTGCAGAAAAAATTTTTTATGATAATTAGCCCAGTTTATTATAGCATCAACCACTCTAATAAGTTGGGTGCATCTCATATTTGTAAAAAAGTTGCGTAGGGTGTGTTAGGGGGGCCTCATTTTCCGCTCAAGCGCCAGGGTTTAGACAGCCCGCCCCGTAACGCACCACCTTGTCAAACAACAAAAATGAGATGCACCCAATAAGTTGCGCCTAAAGGGAGGGTTATCAAAGGTAATTTGGTATCATTATTCATTGGTCATTTGTAACTAGCAAGAGACTTAATGTAGATCACAAAAGACTAATTACTAATTACGAGTCAATTACTATGATCTCTTCTCTAAACGACAGTAAACGACCACACCAGTAGCCACCAATGCTATAGTAGCGGAAATTAATGGCACCCAACCACCTGTTACTATAAGCAAAACCCAGCAACTTCCATATAAAACAACCACAGCAGTTCCAGTACCCAACAGGACGGAACGCAGCACGTTAAAGTTTCCAGCAACCGTACCCCCGAGCGCAGCCCAGCACCAAATCCAGAGCGCTTCACCAGGCTCAGACCACCACCAAATCAACGGTCGGTTATCCAGCACTGCACTGAGGATGTGACTGATCATCTGTGCCTGAATTTCTATCCCACTCATGGTCTCAACAGACCACTGACCACCACTGTAGGGTGTGCGCCAAAAATTATCATTAAAACTAGGCGCAATGGTACCGATGATCACAATGCGATTCCTGACTAAGTCAGGATTGAACTGATCCCTAAAAACCTCTGCAAGGGAAACGGTCTCAGCAATTTGACCGGAAGCTCGATAATTCAGTAATAGTTGCTGACCACGAGAGTCTAGATTGTGATATCCACCAGAATCCTTTTCTAGGGTCTTAAAAACTGTAGTGCCAAGCTTTAAGTAATTTTCTGTCACCTCCAACTGGATTCCTAGATCAGCCAGATAACGTGTTGCCAACTGGACATTAAATGAGTAGTAGCTCTGACAAGGAGATGGTGACCCTACAGCCAACAAATGGCGACGGATAATGCGATCGGGGTCGAGTAAAACATTATTAAAGCCTTGGCGAACCTCTGGCACTTCTGGAGGTGGGGAAACTCCTGGGTCTCCGTATTGGCAGATGGCAAAAAAGTGATCACTAGTTTGCATCCGAGTCGCTAAATCCTGGTATTCCCCTCCCACAGGATTCTCCCGATAAATATCCAAACCAATAGCTCTCGGTTGATACTGCTCCAGCTTTGCCAGTAGTTTTGCCAAGGAACGATCGGATAAGGAGGCGGCTCCTCTTTCGTGATCAGGTTGGGACTGCACATCCTCTTCAGTGATTGTGACTAATAACAGTCGCTGATCTGGTCCTTCATGGGGTCGCAGCCGCATCAACTGGTCAAACCCTTGCAGTTCCCAGGGCTGCAATAGGCCAAGCGATCGCACTCCCATTACCAAGCTAGTGACCACTATGCTAGATAGCAGCACTCTCTGGACACTACGCCACTTGCCTTTAGAAGAGACCGATGGTGTTTGTGATGGTGTTTGTGATGGTGTTTCCGATGGTATTTCTGATGGTATTTCTGATGGTATTTCTGACTCTTGGTACAAATCTTCCCAAGCTGGGGGTTCTTGTCCTAGATTCTGGTAAATTACTGGCAACCAACTGGCGCAGGGAAACTGACGCTCCAACCCCTGCAATTTCTCCCGTGCTTCCCGCGTTGCCAGATATAAAGACTTACCATTAGCAAACCCGTTCAAAAAATACTTCAAAAATTTTTGAGCGACCTGATCTGGCACCAACTCCCGCATTATAATCATTTGGGGAATTTGCAAATCATGGAGTTTCCGTGCCAATCCCAACCCATCACAAGAATTAAAAATTGCCAGTTTTAAGCCCTGGGCCACGGCTTTTTTGAGGGCATACCACAGTTCATCAATGGTTAAGCTATCAGTAGGATTAATATAAATTCGACCCGTTTCCCCCTCTGTCTCACTATGTCCTGCGAAAAAGATAATATCCCAAGGTTGCTCCCATAACTGGTCATTAATTTCGTGATGTTTGGGCTTCACTAAAAAGACGGTTTCTGCATGAGATAAATTCTCCAGCAGTTGTCGATCTGCCTTAATATTAATACCAGCACTATGACCTAAAATTGCTAAAATTTTAACTTTAGATTTCCCGGTAGGTGCAGAGCCTTCGGGTCGCTTAAACTGTTTTCCACTCAGAGCAAATTCAGCCTTGGGGTAACGCTCAAAAAAATCCCACAGATGCCAAGGCAGCTTTTGTAACTGGGTATTTTCCGTGCGAATCAGCACCCGAATGGTTTCCTCTGGGTTTAACTCTTCCCGTAATCGCTTATCAATGGGACGAAACTGTTCAGAATCCAGCCATCGTTTTAGTCTATTACCTAACTCATGGGCTGAATCCCCACATTCCTTGAGCTTTTGGTTAATGGAACCACCATAGATAATTTTTCCGGGCTGGATTCTCGCGGGTGAACCTAGGCTCCGATATTTTTCGCGCCAATGGTCTTGTAAGTAAGTAGTGAGTTCTGAATCTGCAGGCAAGTAACCTGTCATTTCCAGCGTTGGGCGTGACCCTTCTTCACCAATTTCTAAGCGTACCTGAAACCCCTGCTGCTGGGAATCATCATCTAGACTCAGGACAACTAACTTTCCCATTTTTGGTAATTATTTATTAGGTATTAAGTATTAGTAATCGAGTAAGTATTGAGCTATCAGCTATCAGCTATCAGATTATGCGCCCCAGCGTCGTTCGCACAGCGTGGCCAAACGCGCCCCGCGTGGCCTAAAGGCCAAGGCCAAAGCCTGTGCCACGCTACTTGAGGTGCTATCACCCATCATGGGCGTAGCGTGCATGGCTCAAAGGCCTTTGGCCTTGGCTGACTGCTGACTGCTGACTGCTGAATGCTTACGTAATCGATAAAAATATTCCCCATTACCCCTTACTTCTGATTAAGAAATTTTATGCAATAGCGATGGATTTATAGACGATGCTTTCCCTGAGTCAGTTTCTCACTAAAAAACTAGCCCTACTTACTCGGGCTTTCCTATAATAATACCAAATCCCCTTTATTACCCCTACTTCCTATAAGCCAAAATCTAGACAACTGCTATAGTAATATTATATCTAATTAATAATCGGATTAATACAAGGCTGGGTTTACGAAGCATACCGGTAGCGCAATCGCCGCTAACTTTAGATTAAAAAATTTTCCGTAATACTGACATCATTCAAAACTAACTTAATGCTAAAACGTTCTCTCGGTTCACCACTTACTTGCAACTTAATATTTTCCGTCTCTCTAGCTTGGGTTTGAATCACCGCAATTCCCTCGTGATCCAGCACCATAATCTGTAGATTCTTGGGAAGACGGTCTCTATCACCACGAGGATAAAGTTCAATGAATATATTCATTTTCGGTGAGTCCGTTGGATGTAGCTCTACAAATAAAGCCACCTTCTCACCACCCCAGGCGATTTCCGAACCGAGTAGTTTACCTCGTTTTACTCCCACGGTAGTATGCAATCCTTTACTAGGTTGGTCAAAGGGGAAACTTCTCAAATCCAGCCAAGGCTCCGGTGCTGGCTGTAAGATAGTTTCCACAGTCTTCCAATCTGCATCAAAACTATTGTCTAACCACTGGCTTAATCGCACTACTGCTGTCTGGCTTTGTGGTTGCTGTTGTTGGCTAGAGTCTGTTTCCATAGTGTTGGAGGGTGAAGCATCGGGACAGAAGACCTTGGGTTTGAGAGCATGACTATGGCTCGACTGCTTTGCCCCTGCCTGGGATTTAGGACATTGCCGATACTCTCTAATGTGTGGCGGTAACTCTTTCAGGGTTCGCAATTGGTTGAGGGGTAATTCTTCTGTTACCACTGTATCAATAAATCCTAGCAGAGTTGCCTCCTCCAATGCTTGATCAAGCTCCACCGCCACATAACCAATTCGTTCCTGCCAGACTGCTGCTGGAACTTTGACACACTTAGCCTCAGGTAAAACAAGTCTACACTCCAACTTACCATGATTTTTAACCGTCAGATCCGCAACATCCATCAGGGTTTGCATCACTGGGTTCCAACTGTCGCTTTCCTCTAAGTTTGTCTCAAATCCCATACACCGCAAGTAAAAGTTAACTGCATACACTGCCAGAGTATTGAAATAAACCTGTTTCGCTTTAGTCAGATTAGCTTGGTGTTGTTGAAATTCCTTTGCTCTGGGATGTGCTGCTAAAGCTAGCGGAACTCTAAAGGTTAACGGTTTAACAAAACTCGCCAAGATGTCCACTCTCTGTCAGAAATAAATTGTGGGCTATACCTATCAATATTCCGCTCTAGATCATGGGTTATATCAAGTCTGGTTGAATACCCATAATTAAGGAAAGGGTGGGAGGTGTGGGGAGATGGGGAGATGGGGAGGTGGGGAGATGGGGAGGTGGGGAGATTTTTATTAAGGGTAAATCGGGTAAGTCAGCGGGATTGCTCCCGCTTCGTCCCCAAAGCACCGTGCGAACAAGTCTCCAAGTACACGGCGCAACCAATTCCAAAAGAACTCACTTATCATTGCTACTTCTTTTCCTTGACTTGCGGTTTTGTACCTTTTGGCTTTTGTTCCGTGTCTTGGAGGGTTTTGTTATCCCGGCTTTCAGCATTTTCTGTATGTCTGGATTAGTAGCACCCAAGGCATGGATGGAATGGTGGCAGTCCTGATGTAGATAAATCATGTTATCGTATGTGTCTTTGCCACCGAGGTGTGATGGTGTTATATGATGAACGTGAATTTCATCAAAAGCCTCTAGAGGCTGATTGCAGACAGGACAGATGTAGTTCTGTCTGTTTGCTATTTTATCCTTACCCTTCGTGAACCTTCCTTTCGCTGTCTTTTTTCTTTGCTTAAGGCTTCGCTTTTCCCAGTATTCGACCAGAGTTGGGTCATCGGGACTGAAAGTGTGTTGGACAAGCGTGTGACGTTGGATAGGTATCCATCGGAGTTTATGCACGTATGCATGTTTTTCGGATTTGTCTCCAAATACCCAGTTATCATCCCTACCTGGGCATAGGCAACCGAAATACTTATCGGCTATCCATTCCCATGATTTATTGTGATGTTTCCGTTTACCCCATCGTTTTAGCTTCCAAGATATGTAATTATCCAAATCTGAAAATATTTCTTTGGATACTGCACCGTCGTGGTAATTGCCCCATCCCCGGATTTTGGAGTTGAGGTCTTTGATTACCTTGGTGGTTGGTACTCCTTTAGAGGTTCCAAAGAGTTTCTTGAGTTCATCCTTGAATTTCTGCACGTTCTTTTTGGAAGGCTTGATGAGAGTTATGAGACCCGATTTGCGTTTTGTGGTTTGGTATTTACGGAAATTCCAGCCCAGGAAGTCAAAGCCTTCGGTTAGATGTTTTACGTTGGTCTTTTCCTCGGATAGTTCTAATCCTTTTTCAGTCAACCACTCGGAGAGTATTGCCTTAGCTTCCATCGCATCTTCTTTGCTTTCTGTTAGAACAACAAAGTCATCGGCGTAGCGGATTAGACTCCGTTTGGAGGTGTTGGACCAAGATTCTCCGGAAGAGGTCCTTTTGTTTATTATCCGTTTGTACCTAATTCCTAATGCATCTTCCATGCCATGTAGGGCAATGTTAGCTAGTAGTGGGCTGATTATTCCCCCTTGTGGAGTTCCGGTTTCTGTGTTGTGAAATACACCTTTATCGATGTACCCCGCTTTGAGCCATTGTTCCACAAGTTTTTTGGCAGGGAAGTTTGCTGTTGCATCCATTAATGGTTTGTGGGATATGTTGTCAAAACATCCTGAAATGTCTGCATCTAGTACCCACCATTTACGGTTTTTCTCGCCTTTGATGTTAAGGAATATCCTTTGTCGTGCATCATGGGTACTTCTGCCTGGTCTGAATCCGTATGATGTTGGTTCAAAGGTGGCTTCCCATTGAGGTTCTAGTGCATTTTTGACCATGCCTTGTATGCATCTGTCAATCATGCAAGGAATTCCTAATGGACGTTTTTTACCGTTGGACTTAGGTACGTACACACGTTTTGTCGGGATTGGCTGCCATGTTTTATATCGGCTGAGAGCATCGACCATCTCTGCCCTGACTTTGGGATTTAGATTGGCGATTTTATCTACGCCAGGGGTGTTTTTGCCTTTATTAAGTTGTGCAGCCTGTCTCACGGAAATAAGTATATTGGAGTAACTACGCAGCATTAAGCGTTGTAGTTTATTCACCTTTCTCCATTTGCCTTCGCGAGTCGCGAGGAATATCCTACGTCTTAATTTCCTGACCGTCCGATAGGCTCTTTTCCAATTGATGGTATGCCAGTCGGTGGTTTGTTTTGTTACGATACCGTTTTCGGTTGAATTCGGTTCTATCTTTTCCATTACAATGAAGGTGTATTAAGTATGTAATTCCGTCCGCTCGGAATCAGCTCTGAAATTCAGCACTCTTTCAAGTTGAGGGAAAATCCCTTTATCCAACCAGTTATACGCCCTAGGCGATTTCCTGTTTCCTTTCGGATTGTTGGCATTTGCTTGGTTCAGACTTCTACCGGACTGAGAGTTATACCTCCTCTTACGATTTGGCTACCTTAACTTATCGACCTGTGTTAAGGACTCAATCTCGGCTTACCCGGTTACACACAAGGAAGATATGAATCTTTGGTTGCCGTCTTTACGCCGAGTCCGTGGGGTTCTATAAGCAAGTCGTGCTTATAATCGATTGTTCAGGACAAATTGAACTAATCCTTGGAGCTAGTATTCCCATTACCGCTTTAGCAGGAATATCCATGTTAACGACGCTTACAACGATTCTTTTCATCAACAATCATGATTCTTCCCCTAACGACCCATCACCATGCGGTATATGTCACTGGTTACGCATTACCTTCTAGCTATGAAACAAATCGATTCGGGAATAAGGTAGTCGAAACCGCCATATCCATCTCGAAGTGCTCCTTCGGGTGGGGACGTAGCTTGAACCCTAGCTACATTGGGAGATTTCGGAATCTCCACTTCCTTGAGCGTCTTTCATCGGTCGCCCTTATCCTGACATGATATTAGCTGTTTCTGCACTGTCTCCAAAATATCTGGATAAATACCAGATAGAGGTTGACCAAAGGATGGGCGGCAAATTTTACGCGATCGCGAAGCGGCGACCTAGGAGCATCGCAAAATTTGCTTAACCAGTTTTCCTAAAGCTTGCTGCCGCTCTTGAGTATCCCGTGGGTACCTTTGCACTTGGCATACCAGCTGCCTAATTTGCTCTTCCATGGCTATCAATTAGAAACACTGACCTGGTTACTTATAGCAGAAGTCAGAAGTCAGAAGTCAGAAGTCAGAAGTCAAACTCTTGCGCTTACTTAGGTTTGAGACTTTTGTCCTGTCCGCGCCTGCCCTGGCGACTGCTATATCTAGCTGAGCTCACATTTTTATGGGTTAATTTACAAAACTTTATTTTTTGCCAGAATCCTAGGGTGGGCAGTGCCTACTAACGCGATTAGCTGACTTGCTGATTAAGGTTAGTGCGGCTGGCAATAGTGGAGAGTTTTCCCCTGCTAATTCTGCTAGTTATGCCATGGAATAGGGTTTCTCAGTAGGAGCCATAGAAAGCGATCGCACAATTGCTAACTTCTCCCATGGCGGTGGTGATGACAGCAACATGCACGACCTTGTTGCACCAGGGGTTGACATCTTTTCGACTGTCCACTACCGTTATAGGTTATCTTCTGAACCTTTAACCTACCCTACTCCAACCCCAAGGGCGAACAACTAAACAACCTTGGTCAAAAGGCCACGCTACGCGAACAACCAAACAACCTACCCTTCGCGAACGCCTTTGGCGAACAACATTTTTGAATTAAGAATGTAGAATTAAGAATGTAGAATTCTCAATTCTCAATTCTCAATTCTCAATTCTCAATTCTCAATTCTACATTCTGACAGACAACCTTCAACATGCAATCTCTCGACTATCGGTTGATTTTATGGGTAAATTCTGAAGGTATCCTGGAAAATATGCCATCGGCTGCAACTGCTTTAACGGTAATTTATTAGTTGCGACATTTTCCACAAATCCCAGCAGTTTTGCTTCTGTCAAGGAGTCATTCAGTTGCACTGCTATATAACCAATTCTATCTTGCCAAACCTCTTCTGGGACGTAAACAAACTCGGCATCTGGTGAGACTGGTTTACATTCGAGCTTGCCGTAATTTTTAATCACTAAATCAGCCACATCTAGGAATGTCTGCATGATGGAATTGTGGCTATCACTAGACTCTAAGTCAGTTTCAAATCCTAGACCCTGTAAGTACTGATTCACTGCATACACTGCCAAGGTATTGAGATAAACCTGTTCGGCTTTTTCCAGATTAGATTGCTGTTGGCAAAGCTTTTCTGCTAGGTGATGGGCTGCTTCTGGTAGTGTGACCATAAGTAGTGTGATGATAATTTGACAGGCTGGTGTGACTGAGCAATGCCTCTAGTTTAGCCTTACCAATAAATTATCCACTATAATAGGTATCATCCTATAGGTAGAGGAATAATTCCCTTTAACCCCTACAGGTGATCTAAGTTTATGTATTGAGCAGATTAAGCACGGATTTGGGCAAGCCTGTATTTGTTTATACCATTTTAAGCCCATTTCTTCTTCGATATATCTTTTGATTTCCGGGGCTAATTTCCTGAGATTACGTTGAAAGAAGTTATTCAGGGATGAAATTTTAATTTCTAAAGAGTCCGATATCTCTTGCCATTTTTTTCCGTCTAGGTACGCTAAGCCTATGACTTGCAAGGTGGCGGAAGGATGGTTTTTGATATGTTTCTGTAAGAGGTTTTCCGGGTCTTCTTTAAAATAGAGTCTGACCTGGTCATACAACGTCAGTTCTGTTTGCGGTTGTGGCACAGTCTCTAGGGGTATCGATTCCCCACTGAGCTCAGACAAGTTTGCGGAAAAAGGCAGAGAGGCTTTAGCCATCTCAAACACTAATGAATCTCCCTTTGTCCGGTCTTTGGCGATTAACTGGGACAACAACAATAATACTATCAGAATTTTAGTAACCTTACTGACCTGGGTTTTGTCTGTAATTAAGCCTTTGATGCTGAGTGTTATCCAAACAATCACATGCTCTAGTTTGGTGCTTTTAATCAGAGCACTCAACTGATATTTGATTCTGACAATTTTGCCAGATTGAGCTTGGATAAATGGGTCATTGAGGTCTTGTTGGGCTTTTTGTAACATCTTATCAAAGCGATAATTGACCCAGGCTATAAATTTTCCTTTTTCTCGATTGTAGTGATTGAGGTTTTGATAGACATAATACAATGTCCGATTCACAGCATCATCATAGACCTCAGAGGAAAATTGGCCTCGATGGCAAAGCTTGCCAGAAAGCTTAATGGCATTTAGCAATTCCGTTAAGGAATAAAATCGCTCTGGGGTATGAGGTTGGTGCCGTTGTGCTTCTAGGGCTAGCTGCTGAAGGCGACCCTCGTCGAGTACCTTCTTAAAAAGACTATCCCGCCAAGACCCCCACTCCTGATCAGAAGTCATTTGTAGATATGGGTGTAGATATGGGCTATCAATATCCTCCTCGATTTCATGGTTGAGCTGCTGCTGTACGGTCTGATAGATCTCTAGATAGATGCCAGATAGAGGGTGACCTGGCCGTGGGCGACACACTTTACGGGTACGCAAAATTTGCTCAACCACTTCTGCCAAAGTCTGGTTCCGCTGTTGATTGTCCCGAGGATAGTGTTGTAGTTTCAGCACCAGCTGTTGAATTTGCTTGTTCATGACCACCGATTAAGAATGCTTGTGTAATTAGCTATCAGGGTAATTTCCAAGTTTTCGGCAATTCGTTACAAAACTTTACATAAGTTAGTTACAAAAATTTATATAAAACTGTAGAAAAATTGGATTTTTGGAGTGATTAATATAGTGAGGGCAGTCAAAAAGCCTTGATGCTCTTAATCGCAAAACTGATTATAGGGTTCTGTAAGTCATAAAGCAGAACCACTCCTAGCTAAATTAAAAATTTAACTCTAAACTCTAAGAAGAAAACAATGGTAGTAAAATCCGGCGGTCCTGGCAATGATATATTGATTGGTGGACCTGGCAATGACACTATTCAAGGTCAAGGGGGAGCAGATACCTTGATTGGCGGTAGTGGTAATGATTCCCTGGACTCCGATACTCTAGGAACTGTTGATCTAATAGGTGATCTTTTAGATGGCGGTGCGGGCA
>NZ_JAAHHU010000112.1:16230-19797 GCF_010672095.1 Moorena sp. SIO3I6
AATGACACTATTCAAGGTCAAGGGGGAGCAGATACCTTGATTGGCGGTAGTGGTAATGATTCCCTGGACTCCGATACTCTAGGAACTGTTGATCTAATAGGTGATCTTTTAGATGGCGGTGCGGGCAACGATACACTTCAGGGAGAAGCCGGAAACGACACTCTACTTGGTGGCAGTGGCAATGATAGCCTCACGGGTGATGATTCCACTGTAGATTTTGGCAATGATAGCCTCAATGGTGGAGCTGGAAACGATACTTTGAATGGAGGTGCTGGCAATGACATTCTGAATGGTGGTTCGGGAGTGGACACCACCAATGGTGGTTCTGGTAATGATCGGATAATCGACGACGATTTTGTGAATTTCGACATCCACAATGGCGGTCTAGGAATCGATACTATCGATTATTCCAATGTCACATTTGGTTCCGGGGTCACCATCAACCTGGCAACTGAGACCACCTCAGTTTCTGGAGGTAATACCGAAACGATTCGCAGTTTTGAGAACGTCGAGGGCTCTCAGGGGGGTGAGACCATCATCGGTACCAGCGGCGCAAACCGTCTCGATGGTAATGGTGGTAATGACACTATTCAAGGTCAAGGGGGAGCAGATACCTTGATTGGCGGTAGTGGTAATGATTCCCTGGACTCCGATACTCTAGGAACTGTTGATCTAATAGGTGATCTTTTAGATGGCGGTGCGGGCAACGATACACTTCAGGGAGAAGCCGGAAACGACACTCTACTTGGTGGCAGTGGCAATGATAGCCTCACGGGTGATGATTCCACTGTAGATTTTGGCAATGATAGCCTCAATGGTGGAGCTGGAAACGATACTTTGAATGGAGGTGCTGGCAATGACATTCTGAATGGTGGTTCGGGAGTGGACACCACCAATGGTGGTTCTGGTAATGATCGGATAATCGACGACGATTTTGTGAATTTCGACATCCACAATGGCGGTCTAGGAATCGATACTATCGATTATTCCAATGTCACATTTGGTTCCGGGGTCACCATCAACCTGGCAACTGAGACCACCTCAGTTTCTGGAGGTAATACCGAAACGATTCGCAGTTTTGAGAACGTCGAGGGCTCTCAGGGGGGTGAGACCATCATCGGTACCAGCGGCGCAAACCGTCTCGATGGTAATGGTGGTAATGACACCATCAATGGTGGTTTTGGAAACGATATTCTTTTTGGAGGTACCGGGAATGATAGCCTCAATGGTGGTTCTGGCAATGACAGCCTCACTGGCGCAGGTGGTAACGATACCCTAGTTGGAGGTTTCGGCTCAGATACCCTTAACGGTACTAACAGTATTCTCGACGGTGTTGGTGAAATTGATATCCTTGATCCTGGTGATTTTGGTGCCAGGGATCGGATTATCCTGGGCACCCGTGGCTCGATCTATTACAACGGTGCTGGTCTAGATTACGCTGTGATTGACAATTTCGACAGATTTAGCTTCGCTGGCGAAACTGACTCTGACAAGATCCAGATTTCCGGGTCATTGTCCAATTACAGCTTAAGCTCATTCACAGGTACAATATCTGGTGTTTCTATTACCAACGGTACTCGCATTAGCTTAGGTGCAGAAGACATTGCTTATGTCGATTCTATTGGTTTACTGACGGCTAATGACTTTATCTCAGTCTAGTCGCCAAGGCACTTTATCTAACCGGGTGACAAGTAGGATTGTTTGCTTTACTCGCTTTCTGAGTTTAGGGGAAAGCTGCTGATGGGATACCTGGTGAGAGGGGTGTTGGTACCAAGTTGCATTCATACCTAGCACCCCATCACCAGATCACCCGATCACCTTTTGAGGAATATATTATCTTAGGACTTACGACGTTTAGTGGGCTTCGTAAGTCTTAAGCTTAATTATACAGCTTATACCAACTTCAAGTAATATTGTTCAAGCAATATTTTTACACAGGAATCACTATCAATCCCGACAATACTCCATGATCACCTGATCATCCCACTTAAAACTGATCATCCTCCTTTGACCACTTGCCCTTAGACTCAGCCGCCCTGGGGCTACTCCTAGGCTTGACCTGATCACCCCTGGCAATAACTCCAACTGCTTACCCATCTCCACACCGTATTGAATACTACTATATCTAATTTCATCTCATCTTTATCAAAGCTTGACATAGTTAAAGGTTTAGTGAGTTTTTTGTAAAAGTTATAATTTTTATCTGAGTTAGATCTATAATCCGATTAGAGATAAGTCAGACATCAATAGCAAGAGTTAATTGAACTCCTAAATACTTAGATCCAGGTTAAAACTATCTGTATTCGATATATCAGTTCATGGTGCTCCATAAATCAAGGGGTCGATAGGTTCTAAGGAATTGGCGTTGCTGAATCTTTGAATGAATAGGAGTAGAGTGGGCATCCTGCCCGCCCGAAAATATATTGAAACTGGCAAGATGCCAGTTCCACGCAAGATGCCTATTCCACGGCAAGATGCCTATTCCACAGGTGCGACCCAAGGGCGATTTACTCGCCCTTGGAGGCGCGCACCTACTCTTAAAATCATTCCATTGTTAACCAATGCCAACGAATTGACTTGATCTACTTGATTGTTAGATGAACTGACCTGTTAATCAATCAAGATATTATCAATAAAATCACGATTTAGTAGCGTTGAGTAATCATGTTTTTTACGCTACTAACAGATAAATTTTTGTGAGTTTTTGGAAATATGTAACGGTCAACATCAGGATTGTTGATCAAGATTACCCTTGAATTACCCATAAACTGGGTATCTTAAGTTCCACTATTAATAATGAGTATTTCTTGAAAAACTTTTCAGGATATAACTCCGACAAATAGGGTGAATCTTTCCGAATCGAACAATCCCAAAATTTTCAAACAATTGCAATCGATCAGGAGCAAATGACATGGGAAGTTACACTGGTAACAACTTAAACAACTACCTTTATGGTGGCTCTGGTAACGACACTATCTATGGTTTAGGTGGCAACGATACCCTCGTTGGTAACGCTGGCAAGGACTACCTTTATGGTGGCTCTGGCAAGGACTACCTTTATGGTGGCTCTGGCAACGACTACCTTTATGGTGGCTCTGGCCACGACTGCCTCTTTGGTGGCTCTGGCAACGACTACCTGAATGGTGGTACAGGCAGTGACACGATGTATGGTGGCACGGGCAATGACAGCTATGTGGTTGACAGCACCAAGGATGTGGTCACCGAATACGTCAATCAGGGTATTGATACAGTCTTCTCCTCCATCAACTACACCCTAGGAGCCAACCTGGAAAACTTGACCCTGACTGGTAGTGCTTACTACGGCTACGGTAACAGCCTCAACAACAGCATCACTGGTAACAGTTACAACAACTACCTTTGGGGGTCTTCAGGTAATGACTCCTTGTATGGGAATGCTGGTAATGACATCCTCTCTGGTAGCTCTGGCAACGACTACCTGAATGGTGGTACAGGCAGTGACACGATGTATGGTGGCACGGGCAATGACAGCTATGTGGTTGACAGCACCAAGGATGTGGTCACCGAATACGTCAATCAGGGTATTGA
>NZ_JAAHHU010001120.1:0-1657 GCF_010672095.1 Moorena sp. SIO3I6
CCCAGATCCGCTGTTCCCAGATCCGCTGTTCCCTGTTCCCTTTTTTGATCAGGCCAGATGGCTGCACTACCGGCGACGACCCTTTAACACACCACCAATGCCCAACAGACCGAACCCAATTAAGCCACTGCTAGCCCCAGACTCTGGCACCTGAGCCACTCCCTGGTCAGGATTAAAGGTTGACCAATTGAAATCCGAGAAAAAACCTTGTTCTAGCACGTGGCCTAATACTTGCCCACTGCCACTGCCACCACTGCCACTGCCGCCACCAACGCCACTGCCGCCACCACCGCCACTGCTACCGCCACCGCCACCGCCACCATAGCCCCATTCGTACATGTCGAGCACATCCTGGATGCGGTCTTGAGTTAGCCAGGAGCCTGCTATGTCGTTATAGCCATTGGCGATATACCAGTCGATGGATGAGGCATTCACGCTAGAATCATTCATGTAGTCACCGATTTTGTCGGCTAAGGTATTCTTGGCGTTGTTGAGCAAGTTATTGAAATTGAGGGTCATATTTGATTCACTGGGTCGTCCATCTGAGCCGAACACAGTGGAGTTTAGATCCCAACCAATCACATCAAAGGCTTGTAAATCCAGTGCTGACATATCGGCTCTCTCTCCCCAACCTAGGGCTGGTTTCATCATGCCCAAATTATCGCCCAGACCGTCCCAGTGGCTGGCTTGATAGCCATCACCTCCGAATCCTAAATCGACATCCTTGCCTTCAGAAAAGTATGCCAGAGCTGTATCACCCCCATCAATGGAAAAGAAGGCATTGGCACCATAGGCTAATTCAAGGAAGTCATTATCTTCGCTCCAGTCACTATAGCGGTACATATCCAGGGCAGTAGTACGCAACAGACATCTGATAACTAGCATCATAATCCGCGAGTATGGTCGAATCGACACCACTGACGAAGCCCAAGATATGACCAATTTCATGGACGGCCACACTCAGAAAGTCAACACTCAGAAAGCGGATGATTGTGTCTAATAGGGTTGGGGCGCTACGCTCGTAATTATAGCTCCAAATGAAGTCGCTATTCATGACGATATAGCCATCAAGCACGAAGTTATTGCTGTGGTAATTTATGGCTTTGGCATTGGCATTGGTCAGAGAAATGTTTTTGTTGTACCACCCTTGTCCGCTTTCAAACACGGAATGATAGCGAGTATTGCCATCACTATAGTGATGGGCTTGCAGGTTATCATAAGCAGTATAATCATCTGCCGATGTTCTATCGGAATAGAGCTTTTGCCGATAGGTGCCGTAGTTTTTATTCTGTTGCAGACCAGGGAGTGCCCCACCCAGGATGTTTGAGGGCAAGGCGTCGGTCATCTCAACGTGAATTTTGACGGTGATATCATCGGTTAAATAGTAAGACCAAATCTGACCAGCCATTTCAAACCCGAGCATTTGTTTGAGGGAAGTCCCTGGTTGATAGCTGAAGTCGAAGTCTATGGCTTGAGCTGGGGCGTTACCACCAATTACTGCTGCAGATGCCAGGGACAAGGACATCATTAATTGGCGATTCTTCATAAAATTTTACCTCGTAGAAATTACTGACATGAATACTGTCAGTATGAAAAGGTAATGTATGCAATCGTGTTTGTGATCTGAGGCTGGTGTATAGGATCGCGTTTTTTTTTA
>NZ_JAAHHU010001121.1:0-1655 GCF_010672095.1 Moorena sp. SIO3I6
TAATAACTTAACGTTGCCCTCATCTACGGCTTTAATCGCTCGTTCCCGGAGCAATGAGGCTGATCGCAAGTTATCCACCGAGTTTGGTGAGAAGATTGACCTGAACAATACTCATGTCCGAAAGTTTCGCCAATATCGCGGATTCTACCCAACCTTGGCTGGTAAGATTGTTCAAAATGCTCCCTACAAGTCCGTAGAAGATGTTCTGAACATTCCGGGACTAAGCGCACGCCAGAAGAAAAACTTACAAGCTCACCTTGATGATTTTACCGTGACTAAGACCTCAGAGGTTTATAATGCGGGCGATGATCGCTATAATCCTGGCGTGTACTAACAACGCCATTGGTGGTTAACTTTAAATTTCCTGTCTCAAAATAAAGCTTTTCTAGCTAAGCGCTAAGCGCTTAGCTAGATCAATTTAGGTTTTGAAGGGCTTTGACTCAGCTGAACAGAAACACTAGCCGGAATACTTGACGGTGCGTGCTTGTCCGTTAGGGTAATAAACTCCGAGACAGTTGTGTTGATTATCCCTAAAAATTAAGACTAAACATTAAAACTAAACATCAAGACTAAACATTAAGACTAAACATTCAAACACAATTGAACATAATTACTGTTTTCTGAATCCACTGACTGAGTGTTACCCGACCTAGGGGATAAACCATTATCCAGCAAAATTTCACTAGTACCTAAGCTCTGACCATCACTAGCTAACCACCTCTGGAACACTTCCATGCGACCATCCTCTGGACTAACTAGCTGATAAACTCTGAACCGCTTTTTGCCTTGGCTCTGATAACGAATACACTGCAAGCCATAGCCGATTTTATCTAAGAAACGCCTGATAATAACAATCGGAGTTGCTTTTTTCGCTAGTCCTATTCCGGTGATGGTTTTGATAGCACAACGGTTTGCTAATGCGATCGCAGCCATCTCCTGCAAGTCCTGATCAGTATTTTTGAGTTCTCGTTCCAGATTTTCTAATAGAATTGGTATCCCCAAAACCTTCATGGTACCAATCATCGCTCCTAGCACAGCACGATTGAAGTCCGGTAGAAATATACTCCCTTGACCTTGCTCAATTAACAGTCGGGCTACCTTAGCATCCCGTTCTGCTAGATGTTGCCGACCTAGGGTAAGAAAATAATGGAGCCGTAGCTGCTGATACCAGCCTTGGTCATCTTTCACTACCAGTTCTGGTGTGATTGGGATGGCATAACGCTGCTTTAAATCGTACTTCCGTAGTGAGCGACGCTCCGATGGTGTTTTGACTAGGCGTTTGCTAATCGTTTGATATTCCCTATCACTGAAGTCTTGGCTAGATGCGATCGCATTACACTCAGCCTGATAGTTTTGGTCTCTAACTGCAGTAATCGCTGCCATCAGGGCATTCTGTGCTCCTAACTCTTCCGCTTGGGGTAAACCCTTAGACTTCTTTTTCCCAGCTTTAGTGGAACTGACTGGGGAAACATCCATCACCAGATGACCTTCAGCACGCAATCCTGCTAGCACGGATTCCCGATAGTTGACCATGGCGGCATTGAATCGGACAGCCATTTTAGCCCAGCACATCAAGGATTCTGCTTGAAAGCCTGTATCTAAATCATCCACAGCATCGAAATCCGATTGTTGTAGCAACCGAATATTCATTTGGG
>NZ_JAAHHU010001122.1:0-1651 GCF_010672095.1 Moorena sp. SIO3I6
TTACCAGGCTCTATTTGGTATTGTTTACAGAGTTTGATTACCTCTGGAGCATCACCAGATAGCATTTCCATAGTGATGTTGGACTTACCATTTTTAATGGGTTGAGAAGTAATATGATTACTAGTACGTTGAGAAAACCATCTGCCAGCGCTCTGTTCAAAAAACTCTTTAATATCCATTGGCTAAGATTGTAAAAATTTGTGGTAGATCGTGGTATATCACTGATGTTGGTAATTTCAATCAAGTGGTTCACTCTTGATTCTATCGCGCTATGATTAGCCCAATTACCAGGATGCTACACTAGCTTGAGGCTTTAGACAAACGCAATAGAGCCATTTGAGCGGCTTCAGATACTTGAGGATGGCTGTCTTTTGCCAAATAGTTTAATGCCGAGATACTTTTGTCCTGACCAAGTTGACCGAGAGCTTCTGCTAAACGTTGACGCACTATCCAATCCTCTGACTGGGCAAAGCGTAGAATATCGTCTATAGCTTCTGTAGCTTTGATTTCCCCCAAAGCCGCAATAGCAGCTTGTTGGACTAGTACTTCCTGACTATCTAACGCCTTGGTCAGCACATCACGAGCACGGGGATCTTGGAGGTTACCTAGGGACACAGCAGCACTAAAACGTACCAACCATTCAGTATCTTCGTAGAACGCCCTAACTAGAGCTTCAAAGGCTTTGGGGTCACCTAGATATCCCAAAGCCCCAGCAGCAGCAGCACGAATGCCATAATCTGGGTCAGTTGCCATAAATTTGACCAAAATTGGGTAGCATTCTTCCGTAGGCTTGACTCCCAGGGCGAATATAGCCATAGAGCGAACTGGTAAATTGGGATCATCAAGTACCTTTTTAATTAGCGGCACCGCATCACTGGCTTGAACATCTCGTAGTGATGCCAGAGCCATCAAGCGATCGCGCATGTTGGGGCTTTCCAGCTGAGCCGAAAGTTGTTCTAAATTAGGGGGCATCATAGTTTATTGGGGTTTGGTTGACAATTAACCTCAGGGGAGTATGAGCATCAGTTGTGATCGCTTAAGAATCTACCCAGCTGTCTGGTAAAGTAATCGCTCTGTAAGCATATGCGCTACTTGAGGTGCGTGGGCGTTCAGCTATCAGCTATAGCGCGATTAGCGCTACGCCCACCCGTGCGCGTTCAACTTAAGCGCTACGCCCACGCTACTTGAGTGGCTATTGGCCTTGGCCTATGGCCACGCTTGGCCTTGGCCTTTGGGCCACGCGGGGCGCGTTTGGCCACCCTGCTTGAGGTGCGAATGGCCACCCTACAGATGGTGCTTATGGGTTACGTCACAGCCTCGAAGCCTGTGCCACGCTACAGATGGTGCTTTTGAATAAAATAAGCTGAGTGCTGAACGCGCACGCACCTCAAGTAGCGCTTGTGCTGACTGCTTAAATCCCTCTGACCTGCTTGCTATAGCAATCTTTATACACAATTGTCGCTCTGAGTCATAGTTTTGGGAATGCTATGGCTGTATCTATGGAAGTTTTTTAGTCAACTAGCTATGGCAAATCAATTCAACTTTCGGCATCTGAGTACAGGTAAGAATAGACAACAGGCTGATGTGATAAATACAACAACCCAAGTCACTTCTGCCACAGTTGCTGATGGTAACTGTTGAATTGAGAGCA
>NZ_JAAHHU010001123.1:0-1650 GCF_010672095.1 Moorena sp. SIO3I6
CCGATTCCCAGACCGAATTAAAAACCGCTATAAATACGGCTAAATACTACATATCTCAAGGCGAGAGAAGAGAGATACGCCACCCATAAAAAAGGCAAAGTATGCCCAACCGGAAAAGAATCCGACATAGCTGACTGGTAGATGCCCCTGGGGAGCATTGAGGGTGAAGGGCAGGTCAACGTAATCTAGCCACTTTTCGTTGGTGTGCCATCCGAGTTGATCGCCAAAGCGACAGTAAGTTTCATACTCATAATCGGCACCAGGAGTTACCTGCACACTCTCGGTCACTAAGCTCTGCCAGATTTGTTTCTGTACACTAAAGCCAAAGCGCCCATTGCTGTACTTTACCCAGAGAGTGTTGAGAGTATAGAGGTCTGTACAAGGAAAGGTGTTGATATCTGGGATGTCAAGCCAGCCTTCTTCTTCTCGTCCTGCTGCTTTGAGCATAAGAGCGAGAGTTTCTTGATCTGCCTCTTGCCACTTTCTACGAATTAGTAAATCCCGTAATGGGCGGTAATCTACTCCTACATCAGAACTAAGGTCATCAACTTCACTCAAACAGATGAAATAATCGTCTTCAGTCAAGGGCTGTAACCATTCGTGCACTGACTGAGGACGGTCTTTTGGCTCTAAGGCCATGGCTTGGAGAATTACTTGATTTAAGCGATCGCTAATACTAGGAACCAGTTCTTTTGGTGGCACCAGCTCTTCACCGTCATACTTGCGGTAAATTGACTCGGTAGGATTTAGCCCAGTTACGGCATGGTACAGTGAAGCCGCTAGAGAGTAGACATCCACCGTGGCGTGACGACTGCCTTGGTAGTATAGCTCGTAGGGTCGAAATGGTTTATTGTCAATATGGCTCGACACATTACTATCTCGGAGTATATCCCCAGGAATCTCAAAGTCAATCAATACCGGTTTGCCAGTGTTACTGACCACGATATTATGAGGGCTTATATCTAAATGCACTAGCCCTACTCCATGGATTAGATTCAAGGCTGACCCAATTTGAGTGATGTAGGCTACTGCATCAGTTTCAGGTAATGGTCCTATGCGTTGTACCAAATTCCACAAACTTTCCCCGGAAATAAAATCCATTACGAGGCAGTAGGTATCTCCTTCTTGAAACAAGTCTCTGACCTGGACCAGGGATTCAAGGTCAGCAGACAGTTGAGCCAGCAGTTGTCCTTGCTTGATAAATTGTTCTCCATAGTTGGGGTAGTCTGGAGCCAATCTCAGGCTTTCGTGTGGTGTTTTAATTACAACATCTTGATTAAGTAACTGATGGACTGCTTTGTAAGTAATTCCAAAAGCTCCACGTCCAATAATTTTATCGATCTTGTATTTACCACCATGTAACAGCTGTTGCTCTGACCAGACCATATATATTAGTTGTTAGTTGTTTATGATTCGTGTTTAGGTTTAGTAGATTTACCCTGGCTCCTAGGAGGATTATCAACTAGTTTAAGACACCCTCAATTCAAATAATATTGATAATACAAATAATGCTATAGCATTATTGAGTAAGTATTAAGCTATCAGTTATCAGCTATCAGCTATCAGCTATCAGCTATCAGCTTATGCGCTACGCGCACGGCTGACGGCTGACGGCTGACGGCTTACATTATTTACATGCTATTAAATATG
>NZ_JAAHHU010001124.1:0-1649 GCF_010672095.1 Moorena sp. SIO3I6
TCAGGCAAAACTATAATCTTACTTAGTCGCGCCAAGTATCTCGCTGGGGAAAACTTCAACAAAAGAGTCCTGATTCTGTGCTTCCACAAAACATTAGCCGCCTACTTGCGATCGCTTATCGAAGAAGAAAACAATCCCCTCTATCAAGAACGGATTCGAGTTATACACTTCCACGCTTGGGCTAAATCCATCATGGGCCGATTACCCAATTTCAAAGATTACAACTTAGAAGAATATAACGAGGTGTTAGCTGATCTCCTTGTGGAAGCCCTATCTGATATTCCCACAGAAGAAAAATGGGATGCTGTACTTGTTGATGAAGCTCACACCTTCTATCCCAATTGGTTTAGGTGTTGCAAAGAGGCACTCAAAGACCCAGATAATGGTGACTTGCTTATCGTTTCGGATAAAAGTCAAAGTATCTACAAACGCCAAAAGTTCACCTGGAAGTCAGTCGGAATCAAGGCAAAGGGCAGAGTTAAGAAACTCAAGGACAACTATCGAAACACCAAAGAAATCTTATCCGCCGCTTGGGATTTAGTTCAGTCATTCTCGATTAAAGAAGATGGAGAAGAAACCTTTCCCGTTGTTAAACCCTCTGCTGAACTCCGCCAGGGCAAACGTCCAACTCTGTATCTGTGTGAGAGTCGAATGGCAGAAGTTGAAAATGCGATCGCACAAATTCAGCAACTCACCAGTCAAGGTTACCAACCCCAAGACATCGCTATCATCTATCGGTATTTGACAGACTACGAAAAGGAACCGTTTAGCTTTCTGACTCAACAGTTAGAATCGGGCTTGGGCTACTATTGGGTCTGTAAAGACAATAAAAACAAGGAGAATTACAGCATCCATCATCCAGGAGTAAGACTGATTACCGCCAAGTCTTCCCTCGGTCTGGAGTTCAAAGCCGTGATTCTTCTGTGGGTGCAGCAGTTTGGGTGGGTGCAGCAGTTTGGCGTGAAAGATGAAGCCGAGGCTAGACGGGAACTTTACGTTTCAATGACTCGCGCTCAAGATATCCTGCATTTGTTTGGGTCGGGTCAGTTTAAGTTATTGAAAGGCTTGCAAGAATGCGATCACTTAGATATTGTAAGCTGAGATTTTCCTAGAACAAATTATCCTAATGGCTGACCCCACCATTTCCATACTCTTTGTTAAAAAGTAATTTCCATCCCTGAATTAACGCCTGTTCTAACGGCTGTCGTGCCTTTCTCTCAACCGGAGTATCCCAGCAAAACGCGGTATTCACAAAGGTTTTTAACTCATACTGGTGGTTAAGGATGATGTAGTCTTAAGGATTTCTCACCAAAAGGGGTATGAGAACCGGATTTAGTATTAAAGACTTCTGCCAAGGATGCACTAGTCAGAGTTTTCGATAATTTTAACAGGATAGCTACTCATGAAACTCTGTATCGTTACCCACAAAGTCATGAAAAATGATGGCCAAGGTCGAGTCAACTATGAAGTCGCCAAAGAAGCCATTCGTCGCGGTCATCAGGTCACCTTATTAGCCAGTAATGTCGCCCCAGAACTCCAGCAGAGTAATCAGGTAAACTGGATTTTCATTCCAGTTAAAAGGTGGCCAACAGCACTAATTCGTCATCTAGTCTTTTCCTGGCGGAGTGGCAATTGGTTAAATCAACACA
>NZ_JAAHHU010001125.1:0-1648 GCF_010672095.1 Moorena sp. SIO3I6
TTTATTAATGGTAATGTTGCCACCCGGACCACTCACTGGTGTCAGCAGCAGAACGAGTCAGAATCCCGCTAAATAAGCCATCTTCAGTGAAACCGGAGATATCAATGGCACCATTAGCATTAATTTCAATATTTCCTGATGCGCCATTGCTATTGGTAATGGTTTGAATTCTTGAGCCACCAGTGATAGTAAGAGCCCTAGTGGTTAGCTCTATGTTTCCACCATTGCCGATGGCTGAGGTTAGTAAATCATTAGCAATCAAACTCTTGTCACTAAGATTGGTATTACCATTAGCATTAATAGTGATATTGCCAGCTACGGCATCTGGTATGGATGCTCCTGAAGTCAATCCAGCTTGTAACGCACTGGCTGACATGTCGAAATTAGCACCATTGATGGCAATAGTTCCGCCATTGACATTAGTGACATCTACCAAGCTACCGTTGCTCAAAGAAACATTAGCTCGTTGAACTCCATCGGGAAAACTAACCGATGTTGCGCCATTGAGGGTAACTGTTGCTGGACTGGATAATCCTCCTAATTCCACTTCCCGGGCACTTCAACGGTGGCACCATTGAGGTTTACTTGACCCCCAAGTAAGGCCATGGTTTGTCCGGTCTCAATGCTAATGGTAGCTCCTGTAACGTTGACTGAGCCAGGATTGCTACCATATTGCAAACCAGTGGGAATATTGATAGTTAACAATGGTGGAGCATTTGGATCAGTAGCGCTAAAGTTAAAACCATTGTCAAACACGACACTATCAGCAGTGCTAGCCACAAAGGAGCCTGCCACATCTAAGCTTGCATTGGCTCCAAAGTTAATACCATTGGGATTGAGCAAAAATAAATTAGCGCTACCATTTACTCCCAAGGTGCCCAGAATTTGAGAGAGGTTGTTGCCGGTAACACGAGTCAAAATATTAGTAATGCCATCGGGATTATCAAAATACACTCGTTGACCATTACCAACATTAAATTCCAGAAAACTGTGGAATAAGTTACTATCTCGTATTGCTCCCCCTTCGATTAAATCCGCTACTGCACCACGGATAGTCTGATTGGGAGTCACTATTGAATTTTCATTCCCCAAGGTACTATCTGGGGTTAGTTGAGCGTTAGTGGGCGAGGCGAGTAATAAACATAGACTACTGACTTCGAGAAATCCCACTAAGCCCAATTGCATTAGTGAAATGGGTTCTGTTGGTAGCCTTGGTGTGAGGGGGTTGGTGCCGTAGTGCGAGCATGATTTGCCATTAGCTTTTTGGGCTTGGGGGATGCGATCGCTTTCCATGGAGTTGTCTGGCCGATTAGTCTCAGTCTTAGAGTTCCCGGCACTGTTGGTCAGAGTCACACCTGTAT
Source organism: Moorena sp. SIO3I6 (assembly GCF_010672095.1). Lineage (NCBI taxonomy): Bacteria > Bacillati > Cyanobacteriota > Cyanophyceae > Coleofasciculales > Coleofasciculaceae > Moorena > Moorena sp. SIO3I6. Next base: position 1,362 of record NZ_JAAHHU010001125.1, read on the forward strand.
ACAACTTAGGTCTTACACCTTCAATTAAACCCTCGGGGTTGCTCAATTGAAGTATGAATGAGCGATCGTGTGGATTTTGGGAAAGCCTCAGTTGCTTCAATACTGTAAAAAAGCGTTGCATCCGCTAATTCCCAGTATTGTGGCAGGGCTGTTTCATTGCAGTTTCTGTGTTATATGAATACTACATGTTGAATTACAAAATGTCGGTTAAAAGATAATTTTTATCAAAATTTAATAAAATAATTGACAAAAATAGATTTAAATATGTTGAATTACAAAATGTCGGT
>NZ_JAAHHU010001126.1:0-1647 GCF_010672095.1 Moorena sp. SIO3I6
TAGTTTAGGTACGGTGGGGTTAGAAGTTACCGTAAGAATAGTGGAGCCTTTATAGTTAGTCTGCTATGAGTAAAAAGTTTTAACCTTTTTGATTAAGGCTCCACTATTCTAAGGTTTCGTTTCCGGCACATCGAAACCTAGGTTATAGACCAAATACGCTTGTGGAGAGGCGACCTCTATTTTTCCTGGCTCTGGCCTGGTTAAACAAGTCACCCCGTTGTTCGCGTAGCGTGGCCAAAGGCCAAGCAAGAATCCCCGCGCCTTTAGGCCGGGGAGTGTCAAGCTATATCGTTGAGCATCACGCTCCTGCCCATGAATCATTGGTAGCATCGCCCAAGGTTTGGGCCTTGATTTGTCCTCGGCCAGATCATTGGCATGTGATGGCAGGACCAATCATCAGCAGTGGTCAATTAGTAGGTGCCGTAGGCTGCACTCGTGAACGGTCAATGCCTGCTTTCAATACACAGAATCTAGCGGATATGAGTGCAGTCAGTTTGCACTTGTCTGTTTGGGCTACAACCGTGCGCTCCCAGCACCAATCTTTCAAAAGCGATCGCTTAACCCCTCGTGAATTGCAAATTGCCGAATTAGTTGCATTGGGACGCACTAACGCAGAAATTGGGACTGAACTTTGGATTACAGAGAATTCAGTCAAGCAAGCTCTCAAGCGAATGTTTCGGAAGCTGAAAGTTTCATCCCGTGCTGAGATGGTTGCACAACTTTGGGTTAAAAAAGCTGACTTATCAAATCAAGAATTATCTCCATTCGACTCGATGCCCAACACCCAACGATAAGCTTACCGCAGCAACTAAAGCTTGTAGGGTGGGCAAGAACCGTTTGGTTATGGGTGAGTATTCTAGATAATAGAAATTTGCCCAGCCTATTTTAATTGGTATTTTTTTTACACTGTTCCCTGTTCCCTATTCCCTATTCCCTATTCCCTTTCCTTGCATATTAGTTCTTAAAATCGTTGATAACAAACATCCTTGCCGACGCCTTACTTAGTTAGCAGTTTTATAAAAAAACTATCGCCTCAAGGTTAAGAAAAAAATAAAAACGTTAATTTTAGGTTAATCCTAGGTAAACTTAACAAAATCTTTATACGCTATTCAGATAAAATTACACTAAACATTTACATAAATTTTAAAAACAACCGTTAACCAAACCTTAGAATTATTTTTAGATAAATACAATCAAAATTTAACCTGGAAATGAAACCCTGACTAAGGTAGTTCAGCTAGTTTCAATCATCACGTAAACCCATGCCAATCCTGTTGAAGGTTGGTAAAAATTGCGTATTAGGTGATAGCTGTTCGCGTAGCGTATTAGCTGTTCGCGTAGCGTGCGCTTAGCGCATTAGCTGAAACAATTTTTTAGGTGCGCTTGACCCATTAAGAATTAAATTCGCGTGATTGTCGCACCTCTAGTTTCTGTGCTTCTAACTCTCTAGATATCAAAACCCTAAATTCGAGAGTTTTAGTCTCGTTGATTCCAGGATTTTATGAAATTAAAAGGATTTGCATCTTTACCAGCTGATACGTTTGCAGAAGGACCCCCGTCTGGTGCAGACAATGGCAACGGTGAACCGATTTCTGCCAATGGTCGCACCGGTCCGTTTGATGGACAACCTGTTCAAGGCTTTAGTGG
>NZ_JAAHHU010001127.1:0-1645 GCF_010672095.1 Moorena sp. SIO3I6
CTTAAAAACCTGGGGTGGGCTCGGCTCAAACAAAATCGCTATGCTGAGGCAAAACGTCATCTCCAGGATGCTATTAATTTAGATAATACAAAGGCACCAGCTTACTGTTTGCTAGCCCAGGTACTAGAAGAAGCAGGTGAAAAAAATACGGCAAGAATTATGAATAATTGGAAATCTTGCCTGGGATATGCCTCCCATTATTCTATAGATGAAGACAAATGGATTGACCAAGCTAGACAGCGCTTAGAAGCTGAGTTAAATAAACAGTTGCCGAATAAACAATGAAGACTCTTTGGTAGTTGTTCTGCTCAGCTCTTAACTTGGAATCGGGTGCATCTCATTTTTACTGTTTGAACCGGTGGATGGAATGGGGATCAGGCGTGGAACGGGCATCTTGCCCGTTACAATTTTCGGATAGGCTGTCCCAATGGTGGTGACGAGGGGTAAAATGAGTGCGAGCTCAAAGGTGGTGCGTTTCGGAGCGGTCTTGGTGGCTAAGTCCTGTGGGATATCAACCTGGTATTGAAAGTTTGCTGCATAACTTTTGGTGCTTAGCCAGATAAGTCTATAGATACTTGAATATCAGCTATCAGCACTCAGGATTTAGCAGGTAGTGGATGATCTGAATGCTTATATTTATGGTAGTCTTAAGAACTGCTTCAAGCCTATACTTACTCAACAGGAAAATGTAAAAGTGCGACCCTAAAAGCATCTCAAATTTTTGAAATAAAAGTATACTCAGTATGGAAGAACTAAAATGAAAAACATCGTAGCTGCTTTGACAATCGTTGGTATTACCGTTGCACAAGGTTTTACCAATCAAGTTCGTGCTGATAAAGTGCCTATAGCAATTGCAGTAAAAGTTCAAGGAGAGGTTAACATGATCACACTAACTGATGAAGACGTTTGGAGATATGAAAGTATATTAATTGATCATAAGCTTTATCATGGTGACTTAGTAAAAATAGAGAAGGGAGCTAATTTAGTCATCAAATGCAACAACAACAGCCAAACATGGACTATAGCTGAAGGTATTTGGGGCGTGAATAATAATTGTGGGGATAAAACTAACCCATTCGGCGAAGGGCTGGAGCCATTTGCCACAGAGCTGAAGTCTCCCGAGACAGATGCACTGCCCACCGTAGAATAGACGAGATTAAATCTAGGGTGGGCAGTGCATCACACCAATTCGTTTTTTTGATTACTCATGGAAAATTGTGCTGTAGGTCTATATCTCTAGATCAGTAGCCACAGCACAATTTACTTCTTTTCTTGACCTATCCTACATCTCTTCCATAAGTCACCAACTTCACATCATGCAACAGGTGAGAAGAATTGGCGGTAGTACAAGAGCATAAAACTTCTAACGCTGCAAGGTCTGTTAAAAGCAAGTAAAAGTAGGGCAGGCAGTGGATCGCATCGATTCATCCCAGGGAAAACCGTGCTAGCCATAAACCAACCTAAGGATTTTCTCTTAAGATTCCCCTTTCCGGTTTGCTTGTGACCAAGCCAGCAACCCCTAAATTCAAGCCACATCGACACTGAAAAGTTCCAATTGCTTGGGTTTGGTAGCACTGACTTCCACTTTGTTGAGAGCACACACAATAGACCGTCCAACATGGTGAGAGACTGCTGGAGGAAGTGC
>NZ_JAAHHU010001128.1:0-1644 GCF_010672095.1 Moorena sp. SIO3I6
CTCGCTTTTTTAGATCCGATGCCACCGGTCGCACCAGCGGTGGTTTGTTCTCCCTAGATGGCATTCACCCCACTACCATTGGCTACGGTATCGTTGCTCAAGAATTGATCACTATGATGCAGCAACAAGCTGGTGTCAAGTTTTATCGCAAAGACGGTCGCACAGAGCGTCATGATCCAGTCAAGATCAATTTCCAGCGCCTGATTGCTCTAGATACCCTGATTTACGACCCACCGAAATCTTTATCCAGTAGTCTGAAATGGCTCGATTGGCTCGATCAGAACTTGCAGATTTTCTAGGGCTTAGCTTCCGGCAAAATTCATCCCACATCTCAATGCTACGCCATGAGTTTGGGATGAATTTTGCACAGGGTATCCATGGAATTGCTATATATTCTAGCAATTATCATAGTTATGAGGTACACAATTTCGGTATTTTAGGGAACAGGTAACAGCGGATCACCGGAACAGAGAAGAGAGAAGAGAGAATAGGGAATAGGGAATAGGGATGCGCTACCTCAATACTGTACCTCATAACTGCGATAAACGCTATATGTACTGATAAACAAAGCCGAACGCGCCCCGCGTGGCCTACGGCCTTAAATGCTGGGCAAGTCAGCACAACAGTCTTAAAAAAAAACACCAATAAAACAGAGCGGCAGGGTTTGAATTACCGCAAGAAAAGTTGAGCCATTGAGCGCGATAGGTTATGAGTAATAGTTTTAATTCACATCAAATAAGGCTCCACTTTTCAAGGTTTTTTCTCCACTCAGGTTTACACTAGCCTTTTTTCAAGGCAAGGATGATACCTGCGATCGCACTACCGGATTTCATCCCATTACCCTAACATCGCTTTCTCATCCCCACCGAACCATTTTAATTTATAAATTAATATACGGGTTTCTTAGGCTACTCCGTAAACCCTGAGCATCGAAGTCACTGGGAACTTTGCTTGTTTGTATCATCTTCCGGAGCTTTCCTCTCAGCTGACTAAGACTTAAGTCATTGCGCCATACCTCTATAAATAGCCTGAGCAATTTCCTTACCCATGTCTGTGGGATTGTGGGTTTTAGTTAAGTTTAAATTCACGGGTACAGTGGGAATATTGGTACTATTTTGCCAATTTCGAGGTAGTCCCTTCACCTTAAGCAAACGGGATAATTCTGCTTCCACCGCTGCTTGTAAGCGTACCCGTTCTAGTCTATTCAGGTCAATTCCTTCTATGCTTAGCTCTGGGATTTTAATGGTAATGTTCATCTAGGGAGTAGGGAGTAGGGAAAGGCAAGAGGCAAGAGGCAAGAGGCAAAAGGCAAGAGTTAATCAACTCTAGAGGTATTTTGGGTTATGTAAAAAACGGTAATCAATAAATACTAGATATAACTCTGCCCAATTATATAAATTTAATTATTTACTGACCCTAATTTCAGCACTTTAGCTATCCTTACTTATACTAACTCTGTCAACTAACTCTGTCAAAACGATATAAGTGTAGACTTAATTATCCCAAATAATTACCGTTTTTTACCTTGCCTAAAATTCCGATTCCCGATTCCCGATTCCCGATTCCCGATTCCCGATTCCCGATTCCCGCTTCCCGATTCCCGATTCCCGATTCCCGATAGATCGGCAGCGCCCACGTCTGAAC
>NZ_JAAHHU010001129.1:0-1644 GCF_010672095.1 Moorena sp. SIO3I6
TGACTTTTTAAGGTGATCTCTATTCAGCACTGCCCACCCTACATCAGCTAGATTAATCGTCAGGTGGGCAGTGTCTAGCAAGGGGCTTTTTAATGTGATCTCTATTAAGCACTGCCCACCCTACATCAGCTAGATTAATCGTCAGGTGGGCAGTGTCTAGCAAGGGGCTTTTTAAGGTGATATCTATTTAGCACTGCCCACCCTACATAAGATATCTGGTTCTAAAACAATCCTCTTCTAAATCCACGCTTACCTCGACGTGAGCCCATTTCCTGACGAATTTGTTGGCGCTGTTCGTCGGTGAGAATACCCATCATCTCTTCTCGTGCTGACTTTTTAATCTCCCGGATTTCGCCTCGCTGCTCTTGAGAGAGATTCATACTTTCCATCTCTTCTCGTACTGACTTTTTAATTTCGCGGATTTCGTCTCGCTGCTCTTGAGAAAGATTTGTAGCCTCTTTTGCGTCTCGTAGTTGACCGCGTAGTGTTTTTATAGTTTCAAATTGCTCTTGTTGCTGGGGAGTGAGAATATCCTCAATTTGAGAGTATTTATTGTTACGGATGTTGTCAATCTGCTCTTGCTGCTGGTCAGTGAGGTTAAGCTTGGAGAAAGATCGATGCATTTTGTGGGCATTAGCTGCCATGGGAAAACTAGTGAGGGTAATGGCTGCAAGACCTGCAAGTAGGGAAAAGTGCTTGATATTCATGGTGTTCACCCTTTAGCTATTTCTAAGTGTTTTGATGTAACCTGATTTCTGTTTGATGTCTCTATCCTAAAAACAGGGAGGGTGAAACAACATGAGGCAATAGACCTGAATTGTTCTAGGACTTTAGTCCTGGGCTAGATCTGACCAATGGGTCTTGCATTACCTTTGATACATGGATTATACTGATCAGATAAAAATACTAACGCTGTTGCCTCTCGATACCATTGAGCGAGAATGGGAACGCACGGGCATTAATGGGACGTCCTCAGCTATAGCGCTACGCCCAAGGCAAGAGGCAAGAGGCAAGAGGCAAAAGTTTACTACAACAGCGTTTCAGGTTTTATCAATGTCAAACACCTTAATGCGTAGTGCTATATTAGTGTTAGACGAAGCTACCGAAGGGATTCAACCGTCGATTATTTTGGAAATTGAAACGGCTCGCGCTTTGCATCAACAGAGACTTGGAAGAAAATTTAGATGTACCTGAGGCTTACTAGCAAAAGCTATATCCGGTTCCCTTGGGTTCAACTCAATACTTTTGTTCCAAGACTGGCTGAATCTTTTGCCACAACCACTCGGGCATCGTATGGTGGTTTTCATAGACTTGAGAATAGTTTTTCTCGATTGCTGAGAAATATTGTTTTACATGCTCTTCTCCTTTTTGTCTCAACGGATTCAGAACTTCTTGCTCAAACAAATCCATTGCCCGACCTTTGACTCCCCTGAGATAGAGCTTGTAAAAATACCACTGGGTTTCCTCGGGAAGCCCTACGCACTCCCAGGCAATGTACCCGTTCAGGCCGAGCAAATCTTCCCAAATAGGTACGTTTTCTTCCATTTCCAACAGATTGTTGCCAAAAGCTTGAATGGTTTTGCTCACATCCCCATAGGCGCAAAAACCGGCAAAGACGTAACAACATTTTTCACAACATCGGAA
>NZ_JAAHHU010000113.1:0-19675 GCF_010672095.1 Moorena sp. SIO3I6
CTGATGCTGTCAAGTCTTCCGTCTTTATCCCATCTCCTGAGTGTTGTAATGGAGACACCGTAATATTCGGCTGCCTCTTTTGGGGTGACATATTTTTTCATAACGGCTTAACCTCTACAAATCTATACTAACATCTTTGTAGAGATATGAAAAGGTTTGATGAGATTAAATGCTAATAGTTACACCTCTTTCCCTTAGTTTCCCTTTTTTGTATTTGAGAATGCGATTGAGGTTGAATAGCTCAACGATGGCGGGATGGGGGAAGACTTCGATTTGGTAGCGCCCTAGTTTTTGGTGAGTGATAGTTGGGGCATGGATAAATTGCCGTTTTTCTAGGCTCAGACCAAATTCTATAGTGCGCTGGGCGAAGGGGCGTTGGCGGTTGGCGGGATAACACCCAGCATGATAGCGACCAAAGTATTTATGGGTCAGTCTATCCGGTAGACGCATTCCTGTAGGGTTGGGAATCAGGGTAGGAGCGTCTACTGCTACCATGGCGGGTTCTGGAGATGGTGACCAATGGTCTATCCAGTTCAGGATATCTGTGATTGACTCTTTGCGGTCTAAATCTAGCAGGTTTAGGGTGCCGTCAAACCAATCTAAGCAACAAAGACCAGTTGCTCCAGAAGTCCAGCCCAGGTCTATGCCTAAAAACCTCATAACTTACTGTATTTCACAAAAATTAATTAAATTCAGTAACTAATGTTACTTTTTATGTTTTTATTTGGTAAATCTAGCTACTTTTTCCAAAAATTTTTGTATGATTCAAAATGTAAAGGATTTTAGTGCATAAAAAAATACCAAGTTGCCGACTGTCCCTGCAACTTGGCATGAATAGGAACAATGCACTGCATCCTCAAAGACAACAGTGAAATATCCCTATATTCGTACACATCTATTCTGAGGTTTTAGTCATGAGCATGCAAGAGCTTAGCAGCACAACCCAGTCTCATGTTGTAACTACACACTGGCAGCATCCAGTCAGGATGACTATGCTGATAGTTTTGTGCTCCTTGGTGATGGGGTTAGTGCCGTTTATGTCTATTTCAAATCTTGCCCAGACACAAACCCAGACTCCAATCACCCTTGGTGAGGCAGGTCTTTGGGAAACTCTCGGAGAGCGGAATTAAGAATGGAAGGTTAAAACTTTTAACAATTACCTCAAAACTTTGAGCTTTTGTAAAATCGGTGTTCCTAATGGCTCTTGGTTGGGATTTTGCGATCGCATACTGTCAGTTTCACTGATGGGCACCAAGTTGACAGCACAGGCTTTTAATTCTGGTTCCAGGGAAATGGGACAAGATTCAGGATGGGTCAGAGCATTAGCTTCTGCCTGATTTGCCCACAAAGCTCCCCAGTGCATGGGGGCAAACACTGTACCAGGAGTAATCGCTTTAGTGACTTGAGCTGGGAAGCGGCAAGTTCCGCGACGCGATCGCACTTCTACCCAATCCCCATCTTTAATCCCCAGCTTCTGGGCATCACGGGGATGAATTTCTAGTAACGGATTGGGGTACATTTTGGTAATTTTCTCAATCCGTCCGGTGCGGGTTTGGGTGTGCCAGTGACCATAGAGTCTGCCAGTTGTCAGAACCAAAGGATACTCTTCCTCGGGGGGTTCTGCCAGTCCTTTAGAATGGAAGGCAGCAAATTTTGCCTTGCTATCTGGCGTATTAAATCGGAAGTCAGTATAAAGCCGTTTGCCAGTATTGAGTGCTGATTGCTGATTGCTCAGTGACTCAGAAGACTCTTGGTTTTGGAACTCCTCAGGGCAGGGCCATTGAATCGGACCGTTTTTCCGTAAGCGCTCGTGACTAAGTCCAGTCATGTCACAAAGTCGTCCACGGGTAAGTTGGACAAATTCCCGATAGACAGCGGCAGAGTCAGTAAAGTCAAATTCTTTAGTAAAGCCGAGGCGACGCCCTACTTCCGCAAAGATTTCCCAATCCGGTCTGGCTTCTCCTGGTGGATTACGGAATTGGGGGCAAAAGGTGACAACTCGCTCAGAGTTAGTCATAGCGCCAGTCTTTTCACTCCACTGGGCTGCTGGCAGCAAGACATGAGCATAGGCAGCGGTTTCAGTGGGGTAGTAGGCATCTTGATAGACAGTGAAGGAGGATTTTCTTAGGGCTGCCTTAGTTCGTTCAATATCCGGCATACTCACAGCTGGGTTAGTGGCAGCAATCCACAAGAAACCGACATCTCCAGTTTCTAGACCTTTGATCATGCTCCAAGCATCAAGACCAGGATTGGGGGAAATTGTCCCTGGCTTGAGTTTCCATAACTGTTCCACCTCACTGCGGTGTTGGGGATTCTTTACTACCCGATAACCCGGTAAGATGTGAGCCAGTCCTCCAGCTTCTCGTCCTCCCATCGCATTAGGTTGACCAGTTAGAGAAAATGGTCCTGCTCCTGGTTTACCAATGTTGCCTGTCATCAGGTGCAGATTAATGATGGTGCGGACTTTAGCAGTACCTTCTGATGATTGGTTGACCCCCATTGACCACAAAGACAGGACACGCTTCGATTTTGCCCAGTAGCGAGCAGCTTCCTCAAGTTCATGCACCGGTATACCACATCTTTCGGCAACGATATCCGGTGGATAGTTGATAATTACCTGAGCGTATGCGGAGAATTCGCTGGTACACTCCTCAATAAATTCAGTGTCCAGTTTACCCCAGCGCAATAGTAAGTGAGCAATACCATTGAGTAAATCAATGTCAGTACCCGGTTTAATCGCTAGATGTAAGTCAGCCAGCTTAGCGGTAGACGTGCGGCGAGGGTCTACCACTATCATTTTAACATGACGATGCTTTTTGTGATGCTTACGCAAACGATTAAATACAATCGGGTGACAGTCTGCTGTATTAGTCCCAATCAAAAAGGCACAGTCAGTTAATTCTAGATCGTCATAGCAGCAGGGAGGACCATCGGAACCAAAACTTTGGATGTATCCAGCTACAGCTGAGGACATACACAGGCGGGAATTAGCATCAAAGTTATTGGTACCCAGACAACCTTTGAGCAATTTCTGAGCAATATAGTAGTCTTCGGTTTGGAACTGACCGGAACCGTACATACAAATTGCTTCTGGTCCTTGGGTGAAACGAACCGTCTGAATCCGATTCACTACTCGGTCTAGGGCTTCATCCCAACTCACTCGCTGAAATGGTTGATCTAGGGAATCCCGAATCATGGGATACTTGAGGCGGTCTTTATCCAAAGACTCACTAACCGTGGCACCTTTGACACAAACCATACCCTGGTTTGAGGGATGAGAGCGATCGCCTCTAACTTTCCAAATCGGATTGCCTTGACTATCTCGATAGGTAGCACGACCAGAACCAGCTGGAGGTAATACTTCCAGACCACAGCCAACCCCACAGTAGGGACAGAGTGTCTTAGCTGAGTCAGTCATGATTTTTACCCCCAATTTTTTTTGAGTCTTTTTAGTATATTTTGTGACTAGATTAAATATTTTTGCAATTAATTTTTAATTAATAATTCTTATATCAAATATCAGCTATTTATAACAAACGTTTATATCAAATTAATCATCAATTAGTTAATCAATTATTTAGTTCGTTAGTACTTAGCTAGTTACCTAAATTATTTAGCTGATTTATGCTGTTATACGAGCAATCATATCCTCTTTTCCAGAGGCTTTTACGAAAGTTTTCGTTAATTCAAAATCTGGCTCAGTGCTGAAGAGCTGGAAGAGCTGATAGCTAAAGGCTGAGGTAAGCATTCAGCGGTCAGCCGTGAGCCATTCGCGTAGCGTGGCCAACGGCCAAGGATCACGCTACTTGAGGTGCTGTCAGCCTTCAGCTAAAAGCTCACGCTATGGAACCGTCAGCTGATGTAACAGAGATTAAACCAATGCTTACTTGTTTTATTCAAAAGCACCTCAAGTACCTCATTAGCTGATAGCTGATAGCTGAATGCTTACAGGCTGAGGATTTTTTTACCTTGTTTAAGAAGCAATTATTCCGTCGGGTTTGGGGCAATCTTAATTAAGATTGCCCCACTTCTATCTAGATATTTTTCAGCCATCTAGTGTAGAGTGCTTTCAACTAGACCCACCAAGGAACTAGTTCATCACGTCTCCAGTTTCCATAGCAGCTGGGCTAGCAGCAGTAGCGTATTCTTCTTCCCCTTCATGGAGCTCAGCAAAGGAACCCTTAGGTTCTTTCAATACTAGGAAGCACAGGAAGGCAACAACCAAAGCTGTAACACCCAACACCTGGAAGAATATGCGGTTACCCACATCTCCTGCTGGCAATAAACTAAAGATAGTCAGGTAAGCAACAGCACCAACGTTTCCGTAAGCACCCACGTTACCAGCCACCTGACCGGTGATCCGTCGCTTAACCAGAGGTACGATGGCAAAGGTAGAGCCTTCTCCAGCTTGCACAAAGAAGGAACAAGCCATGGTCAGCAGTACCGCACCAGGAAGCCACCAGCCTCCTTTCACCGTACTGAAAATCAGATAGCCAATACCCATACAGAATGTTAGAACTGCCATGGTCATCTTGCGGCTACCCAGTTTATCAGAGATTAAGCCGCCACCAGGACGGGACATCAAGTTCATGAAAGCGTAGCTAGCAGCAATCATCCCCGCTGCTTGTTTACTCAGTCCGAAGGTGCCTTCAAAGAAGGCAGGGAGCATAGAAACTACAGCTAATTCAGAACCGAAGTTAACAACGTAGGTCAACTCTAGAATGGCAACTTGAGAAAAATTGAAGCGGTCTTCAGGAGGATAGCGCTTACGACCTGCTAACAAATCTTTGTTAACTGCCCAGCAGTTGTAAGCTTGGAACAGATACAACCCAAGTAGACCAGCCCAGACGATATATAGAACATTTTGCTCGAAAAAGCCTACTTTATTCAAGCGCCAAGCCAGAACACCAAGAATGATAGATAGAGGAGCATTCATCACCATCAGAAACCAGAAGTCTTTCTTAGTGGTGACTTCCATTCCTCTGGCGCTTTTGGGCTTCTGATAAACTTTGCCTGGGGGAGTATCTTGGACGTTAAAATAATAGAGGACGCCATAGAGAGCAGCGATAATCCCGGTACCAGCAATGGAAAAGCGCCAGTTGAGACCTGGACTGCCAAAGGCTAAAAAAGCGGCAATGGTAGGTAGGGTAAAGGCTGCTGCTGCAGAACCAAAGTTACCCCAGCCCCCGTAAATCCCTTCGGCTAAACCAATTTCTTTGGGAGGGAACCATTCTGCCGTCATCCGGATGCCAATCACAAAACCTGCACCTACGATACTCAGTGCCAAGCGGCTAATCACCAGTTGGCTAAAGTTCTGTGCCGAGGCAAAAGCAATACAAGGTATTGCTGCATACATCAGCAACAGGGAGTAGGTGATTCTTGGCCCGTATTTATCTAACAGCATCCCGATGATGATACGGGCAGGCACTGTCAGGGCAACGTTACAAATTGCGATGGTTCGGATTTGACCTACTTCGAGACCGAAGTCTGATTTCACCTGTGTTGCTAGGGGTGCTAAGTTGAACCACACTACAAACGACAGGAAGAAAGCAAACCAGGTCATGTGGAGGATTTTATACCTACCACGAAAAGACCACATTTCTGCGAGCATCTATATACCTTTCCTCTACTCAAACTACGAAAACAGAAGATTCACGCACCAACAGCATTAGTGATAAAAGCTGAACGTTTGGGTGGATTTAGTATCCTCCAAAAACTACTCCAAAGAATCCCTTTCAAAACAATCCAGCTGATCGGTTGCCATCAACTTGCTGACTGATTAAAGTTACCTATTAGTTTGAATACTATAGCTTATTGGTTTAGGGTAATTCTTTCGGAATTGATTGCTAAAGTACTCGCCCATAGATACTACTTTTCTGAGGTTAACTTAATACTATTGTTCAGGTACTAATAGTTACACCCCTGAAACATAAGTTTCGTATGATTTGTTACAAATTATTTCTGGTGATGAATTAAATGCATAATTTATATTCAATGGTTACATCAGAGCCAGAAAATTGGGGTGTTGCTTAATTTTCGAATGAATTGAGGTTTATTCCTAAGTTAAGCCAAGCCGATTAACTGAGAACGATCAGCTCGGATATCGAAACCATTGAGGTAATTAACTGGCTGACTAGGGTCAAATGCTCTTTGATCCACAAACACATCAGCAGGTTCAACCCTCATACGCTCACTAGGTAGATCTATTTTCAAGGCCTTGGCAACCTCTTCATAAATTTTCACTGGATAAACCCGGTCGATAATTTTATCCGCATCCTTGGGATATTGACGTCGGTTAATATGACGCCAGCGAATCATTTGGGTTAGCAGCCAAACACCATGGGAGCGCCAAGGATAATTAGCATGATTGGGCTTTTTGAGATAGTCTGTATCTTGGAAGTGAAATAAATTAAAATCAGGGATTGATTCAAATCGGTCTTTCTGGTCAAAGCCACCATAATTATAGTTGCCCAGTAAAGAACCTTCCAGATAGCTTACTTTAGTGTCGATGTATTTGCTCCTAGATATAATCTGAGCAATTGACTGGCGATTTTCTAGTTGGTCACAATACTGACAAGCTTCCAAAACAGCCGCTACTAAGGCTCGGGCGGTTGTGGGATGTTTTTCTGCCCAAGGTCCCATGGTTGCTAGTATTTTTCCTGGATGACCTTTCCAAATATCCCGACTTACATAAACCGTAAATCCAGCCTGGTCTACAACTGCTCTTTGGTTCCAGGGCTCATCTAAACAGTAGCCATCTACTATCCCAGCTTGAAGTTTGTATACCATTTGAGATGGTGGAAACTCGATTAGCTTAATCTGTTTCTCGGGATTAATCTCCATAGCTGATAGCCAATAGAGAAGGCTATAGTTTGCCATGGAGTTGGTCAAGTCTATCCCGAGCTTGAGGGGCTGGGCTAATTGTTTAATATATTTCCTGTAGGAGTTGGCAAAATCTGGGAAATTATAGTACTCCGTTGAAGGACGAATAGCACCTTGCCAAGCTTTTTTGGAAAAAGTGATCCCAGCGCCATTGCGATTGAGCATCATTAGAGATATCACTGGTGCCTTGGCTGAACCAAAATTGGTGAGCATTGGCAATCCAAACAAGGCAACGCAGGCATCTATACCCCATGATAGTAAGTCTTTGTGAACCGCTGACCAGTCAGGATATTTCTTAAGAGCCACATTCAAACCATAACGCTGAAAGAAGCCCTTTTCTTTGGCAATGATTAAAGGAGCACAGTCAGTTACAGGAACAAAGCCAATGGTCAGGTTAGTTTTTTCTAACTTACCAAAGTTAGCCGGAGGTCGTTGAGTGGGCTCAGAGGAGCGATCGCGTTTTGGGAAATCGAATAGATTATTTGAACTACAAGCACTAAAGCCACATCCTACCGTGGCACAGCCGATGTATTTGAGAAACTTGCGGCGCTCCATATTGTCGTTTCCGATTAATGGACAATGGAAAATGGAAAACTAAGTTTTCACCATTACCTAACCATTAACCATTAATCTTTGACAACAGTTATGAGGAATTAGCGATGAGGTCCAACTAAGCACTAACCTAGTGGGATTTTGCTCCAAAATTCTCGATCAGTATATTACCCAAGACTTCTGGTAAGTCATCACAAGCCACACTTTTAAGCACACACTCGCCCAGTTTAGCATCTTTGCCAACTTTGCCACCCATGTAAATATTGACTCCTTCAACAGACTTACCGTCTTTACGCACCTTAGTTCCCATCAAACCAATATCAGCTACTTGGGGTTGACCACAAGAGTTGGGACAACCTGTCCAATGAATCCGCACTGGGTTTGGTATATCTAACTTTTCTTCGAGTTCCCGAACTATTGCCAAGGCACGATTTTTGGTTTCAATCAGAGCAAAATTGCAGAACTGGGCTCCTGTGCAAGATACTAGAAGCCGTTCTAGAGGTTTGGGCTCAAGGGTAAATTTCTGCAAGAGGGGTTCAGCTAAGAAAGCGTCGAGATTAGCATCCGGAATATTGGGAATAATCACATTCTGCTCAACCGTGAGGCGGATTTCGCCACTGCCATAAGCCTCAGCCATCCGTGCCAGATCAAACATCTGCTGAGCATAAAGCCTACCAACGGGCACGTGTAAACCCACATAATTCAGACCTGGTTGCTTTTGGGCAAAGACACCGATATGGTCTCGTTTTTCCCAATCTATTTCATCGTGAGGAGCAGCCGTAGGGAGTTCTCTACCAAACTGCTTACTGACTTCCTCGCGGAACTTGTCAATCCCCCACTCATCAATCAACCACATCATCCGGGATTTTTGCCGATTCGCCCGCGAGCCTTCGTCGCGATAAACTTCTAGTATAGCACGACACAAGTCAACCACATCATCATTAGGCAGTACCCAAGCATTGAGGGGAACAGCAGCTTCACAACGCTTGGCCGAGAAAAAGCCACCTACGAGTACATTCAAGCCTAGTTGTCCATCTTTGTACGCAGGCACGAAGGCAATATCATTAATTTCAGCATGGACTGAGTTATCCCGACCCCCTTCAATAGCAATATTGAATTTACGGGGCAAGTTAGTAAACTCATAATTCCCTTGGCTGTTATTAGTGATCATGTCCTGTACCTTTTGGACAAGATCCCGAGTGTCAATTAATTCATCGGGATCTATCCCCGCCATGGGAGAACCAGTAATATTGCGGACATTGTCCATACCGGATTGGACGCTAGTTAAGCCAACTTGCTCGAACCTGCGGAAAATATCAGGCATGTCTTCAATGCGGATACCTCGCAACTGGATGTTTTGGCGGGTCGTGATATCAGCACTACCATCTTCACCATAGCGCTGCACTATCTCAGCTAGTACCTGCATCTGAGTGCTGTTGAGAATGCCGTTGGGTGTCCGCATCCTTAGCATGAACTTGCCTGGAGTGACAGGTCTATAAAAGACACCCATCCACTTCAGCCGATGCTGTAGGTCATCTGGATCTATTGCTTCCCAGCCAATTCTGGCAAATTCTTCTATTTGTTCTTTAATGGCAAGACCATCTTTCTCTGCCTTGAATTTCTCAAATTTGTTCAATTTTGCGGCTGGCTTAGCTGCGCTGGTCATAGCTGTTCCCTCGTTGCCTTTTGCTCAATTGCCAGAAGTTTTGTCCAGAGCCTCTGATGTCACTACTCTTGATGTTGATAAATTAATTTAAAGTATTGCTAAAATTTTGTATATTTTGTTACTAAATACTGATTTTAATTAAAAAAATGCATAAATTAAATGCATAAATTGTATTATGCAGTTAGATCAAGTCTGCCCCTGCTCCCCTGCTGTCATAACCATGGCATTCAAAGGAAGACCAGCTTACTCCCAATCCTGACTCGACAGGGGTAGTCTAACGGTAAACAAAGTTCCTACACCAACCTGGCTATCTACCAAAATTTGGCCACGGTGCTGCTCTACACTCTTTTTAACAATCGATAATCCTAGACCTGTACCAGGAATATCTCCAACATTGCTAGCTCGCTGGAAAGGTTCAAACAGGTGAGAAAGCTCTTGTTCGGGAATACCAATTCCCGAGTCTGTTATTTTAAAAATTGCCCAGTTACCTTCCACGGTTAACTGAAACTCTACCGTTCCCCCTTCAGGAGAATACTTAATCCCATTGGATAGCAAGTTATTGAAAATATATCGAAGGAGTTGGGTATCCATATAGGCATCAGGAATATTACCTTGAGGAGTAAAAATAATCCTATGGCTCCCCCCGGTAGCCAACTGCATCTGCTCTATCAAATCAGAGCAGAATTCTACTAGGTTAATTGGAGTTGGGTTAAAAGTTAGCTTGTTTCCTTCTGCTTTTTCAATAAATAGAATTTCATCCAAGAGTTGTCTCATATCTTGGATAGAGCCTTTAATTTGTTCAAAATACTTGCGATGTTTATCTTTGACCAAATGTTTGCTATAGCGTTCTAACAATTCAGTAGCTAGGATAACTTTACTCAAAGGTGTACGACATTCATGGGAAACAATAGAGACAAAGCTAGATTTTTGCTCTCTAAGCTCCTGTTCTATTACTAGTGCTTGACGGATTTTTGCTTCTGCTTGAAAGCGAGAAAGGGCAATTTCAATGGTAACTCGCAGTTCTTCTTCCTCAAATGGTTTCAGAAGGTAACCAAAGGGTTGGGTTATCTTAGCTCTTTCTAGGGTGAGCTCATCGCTATAGGCAGTCAAATAGACCACTGGGATATTCAATTTTGTCCTAATCAGCCTTGCAGCAGTCACTCCATCTATTTCCCCTTTCAGACGAATATCCATCAGGATTAAATCCGGTTGGATTTCCTCAGCTTTTCTAACTGCTTCTTCTCCAGATACAGCCACAGCAGGAACCATGTACCCTAAAAGTTTGAGGCTATTCTTGATATCCATAGCCACAAGTGTTTCATCTTCAACAACTAGGATTTTTTTCTTGGTCATGCTCGACTTGCCCTAGAGATCCAGTGAATGGGGAAAGTTTATTTTTAATCTAGTGCCTTGGCTACAGTCAAGGATGATGTTACCCCCCAGTTGTGCAGTTAAGTTACGAACAATACTCAAACCAAGGGATTTAGTGGATTGAAAGTCTAAATTGTCCGGTAAACCAATACCATTATCACTTACCGTAAGGATTAGCTGACCCTGTTGATCTGAACTTATACTGATTTCAATCTTACCCTCTTTATGTTCAGGAAAGGCATATTTGAGTGAATTAGACACCAATTCATTGATGATTAGCCCACAGGGAATAGCTACATCAATGGTTAAGGGAGCTGTGGTAACTTCAATATTGAGGGCGATTGTCTGTCGGTTAATCCCGTAGGAACGGAACAAGTTATTGGTTAAGGTTTGAATGTATTTTCCGAAATTAATCTGGGCTAAATTTGGGGATTGATACAGCTGCTGGTGAATCAGAGCCATAGATTGAACCCGATGCTGGGAATCTTTGAACAAACTTAATGCTTGTGGATCTTCAACTTGCCTCGACTGTAGGCGGAGTAGGCTAGAAATAATTTGCAGGTTATTTTTGACCCGGTGATGAATTTCTTTGAGCAAAACCTCTTTTTCGGTTAGAGAGGCTCTAACTTGATTTTCCGCTTGCTTGCGTTCGGTGATATCTACAATTTGATACAGAAATTTTCGGGGCTTACCTTGAGCATCCCTGACTAAAACTGCTTTCTTGGTCAAAACATGGATCACTCTACCATCTTTCGACAGTAAGCGATTTTCCATCTGAAAGTGGGATGTTCTTCCTGGCCACAACTCTTGATTCGGGGTAAGGTTAATTGTGAAATCATCGGGGTAGATAATATCTGTAGCCTTTTTCTGCCCCAGTTCCTCGGCTGTGTAACCAACCGTGTCACAAAAGGCTTGATTAACCTTTAGCACGGAGTTATCAGTGCTGGTAATTGCCATACCCATGGGAGATAGTTTAAAAATCAGGCGAAATTGTTCCTCACTTTTGCGAAGTTGTTCATTGACGTTCTGTAGGTCAGAAGTCCGTTGTTCGACTCTCAGTTCTAGTTCCTGGTTGAGCTGTTGTAGAGCTAATTCTGCCTGTTTATGCTCGGTGATATCAATCCCTACACACACGGCTGCAGCACCTTGCTGGTACTTCTGAGCGGCAATTAGATAATATCTCGAAGAATTTTTCACTTTGAGCTCAACCACCTGGGAAGATCCTGAGTCCCCACAGGCGAGAAACTGACCCATAAAGTCAACAAACTGAGGGCTGCTCTCCAGAAAACCCAACTCTTGACCGACAAAAGTCTCTGGAGGTAATTGCAGGCTCTGAGCCAGATGTCGGTTAACCCCAAGATATCGACCATCAGCACTAATCCAAGACACCGCTCCCGGTACAGCATCCAAAACTGCCTCTAGTTGCTCTTTTGCTTGTCGCAGCTGATGATTAGCTTCGGACAATTCTGTTGTCTGTTTTTGAAATTGGTATTCCAATTGCTGATCACCCTGTTGCCATTTCTCCTGAGCCTGCTTACAGTTGGTAATTTCCGGTTGTAATTGCTGATTAACCTGATTTAACTGAGCAGTTTGTTGTTCCACTACTTGCCCAAGTCCCTTGATAATCCTACACATCTGTGTAGAGTCAAGGGTTGTGAGCAAGTTAGGCTGGTTAATAATGCCTAGCAACTCCCCTATATCGCCAGTTTCCAACACTTGTGCTAGCTGCTGCTGTTCCATCTGTTATAATGGGAATATTATTTAATTAGTACTCATCGAACAATTACTCTGGAACGGTGTTAGATTATCACAACACCTGCTAGGAAACACTAACTTGACCCCATCCGATAGACTTCCTCGACCAATGTTGCTAAACGCTGCATGGCGATTTCAATTTCTTCTTCAGTAGCCGTAAGGCTGATGCGAATGCACTGTTGCTGGTGAGACCAGTCTTCTCGTAAGCCGGGGAAAAATGTACTGCCAGGCACGACAATCACACCCACCTGCTTCAACTGTTGATACAGTTCCCAGTCAGTAATTGGCAAATCCTGTAACCACAACCAAGCAAAGATAGCTCCTTCACCCCGATGCAAGAACCAAGGCAAGTCTTTGGGCATGAATTTGTCTAATGTCAGTTCAAGGGTCACAAACTTTTGCTGGTAGTGGGGGCGAATCACATTAGTGGCAATCTCAGGGAGCGCTCCAGATGCGATCGCTTTTGCGGCAATAGCTTGTCCATAGCGAGCCGAATGAATACAAAGATTGGTCTGGAAGGATTCTAAAATGCTAATTAGCTCCGGATTTCCAATTGCTACACCAACCCGTTCCCCAGGTAGTCCAGCTTTTGATAAACTCAGACAGTGGATGATATTGTCTCGAAAGACTGGTGTCATTTCGGTAAAGTTCAGTGCTGGAAAGGGTGGAGCATAAGCTGCGTCAATCAACACTGGCACATTGAAGGGTGCAGCCATTTCCGAAATTTTGATTACTTCTTCATCGGTTAGGACATTGCCAGTGGGATTACAGGGACGGGAAACAATTACACAGCCAGTCTCTTGGCTAATCTTTAATTGGCTGAAATCAGGGCGATACTTAAAACGGTGTTGCTCGTGATTAATTTCCAGAGTAGGTTTGTAGGCATATACTGCTTCTGGAGTCAAGCTTACTCCTCCATAGCCAGTGTATTCTGGAGAAAGGGGCAAGACCACTTGTTTGAGCTGGCCGCTGCTGGTGTAGCCACCAAAAACGTTAGCGGCGTAGAAGTAAATCGATTGAGAACCGGGAGTAATCAGGATATGGCGATCGCTTAGGGAAAGACCGTAGCGTTGATTGAAATCCTTTGCGATCGCATCGATCAGAGGCTGATATCCTTGAGATGACCCGTAGCGGCAAATCACCTCACCATACTCTGAGCTAGCCAACAGTTGTGCCGTGCAATCGCGCCAAAGTTGCTCGACTTGTGGCAAAATCACTGGGTTTCCTGCACTGAGATTAATCCAATCTTGTCCCTGACCAGCTCGTAGCGTTTCGATAATATCTTTCATAATCGCTCGGACACCAGTCAGTTTGGACATCTGAGTCCCAATTTGAGTCAGGGTAGGATCCATGGATAGTGATTACCTTTTGGCGAGTGAGGGTACTTAATCAAGACTTCTCCAATCGAAAATCATACCAACAAATGCCGATTCTCGAAGCAAACAAATATGCTCTTGCCCTTCACACCACTAGTCCTCAATTGGGGCTAGTGACCAGTAACTTTGCCAGGGATACCCGCTGCCAAACTTGGGACTTAGGGCGAGAGTTGTCTGGCCAATTGCATCAGCACTTGACTGAATTTCTCAATTCCCAAACTTGGGAAAACTTAGAATTCATTGCGGTAGCTATCGGACCGGGTAGCTTTACGAGTACCCGTATCGGTATAGTTACTGCTCGTACCCTAGCACAACAGTTAGATATTCCCCTATTTGGCATTTCTACACTGGCAGCGATCGCATGGTTAGGGCAAGAGAGAGAAGAACGGGAAGAGCGGGAAGAGGGAGCTATGTATCAAGAAAACTCAGAATCAGCAATTAGCACATGCGCTACGCCCACGCTAAGCGAACAGATTGCCATTCAAATGCCTGCCCAACGAGGCCAGCTGTATACCGCCATCTATCAGCCATCAATAGCTGGTCTGGGGCTGAGCAAGATATTACCAGATGCTGTCATGACTTCAGATCAATGGAAACAAGTGTTGGATACCTTAGAAACACCATTACGATTGCTAGAGGCTCCGGCAAATTTGGGGAGTTATGCTAGGGGTGTTTTGGAACTTGCTTATCTCGATTGGCAACAGGGAAAGTGCCCCAACTGGTCAGAAGTACTGCCGTTTTATGGACAGCATCCAGTTTAAGAATTAAGAATGAAGAATGAAGAATTAAGAATTAAGAAAATTATATTTTTTTTGAAAATTTATAATTCAAATTATGGGGTATTTTTGAAATATAAATTGATAATTTATAATTGGAGCGAAGCGATTGACCAAGGAAGAAGAACGTGCGTACTGGCTGGCATGGTCCGAAGTTCCCGGTATCGGATCAGTATTGCTCCAACGGCTACAGCAACAGTTTGGGACTCTAGCAGAGGCTTGGAAAGCTTCAGCTTCAGAGTTAGGAGCAGTTGAAGGGTTCGGGGTGCGGCTGATCGAAAGAGTAGTGAAAATGCGTGGGCAAACTAATCCGGAACAGCTACTTGAGCAACACTTGGTCAAAAATCCTTGTTTCTGGACACCAGCGGATGGGGAGTATCCCCGCTTGTTACTAGAAATTCCTAGTCCTCCTGCAACGCTATACTATAGCGGACTACTTGATCTACAAGAAAATTACGGTAGCAAGCCGATAGTCGGTATTGTGGGTACCCGCAATCCCACCGAATACGGTAAACGTTGGACTCGCAAAATCAGTGCTACCCTTGCTAAGCATGGTTTTACAGTGGTGTCCGGTATGGCAGTGGGAATTGATACACAAGCCCATCGTGGGTGTCTGGAAGCGGGTGGTAGGACCATAGCAGTTTTGGGAACTGGTCTTGATGTGGTATATCCCTTGAGCAATAGTTATCTTTATAAACAAATTCAAGAGCAGGGATTGGTAATCAGCGAGTATCCAGCCAGTACGAAACCCGCACGCTCCAACTTTCCCCAACGGAATCGGATTATTGCTGGTTTAAGTCGTGCAGTTTTAGTGATGGAAGCGCCTAACAAGTCCGGAGCGCTAATTACTGCTAGGCTAGCCAATGAGTTCTGTCGGGATGTCTATGCACTACCAGGTTCCTTAGATAATCCCAATTCTATTGGTTGTTTGGGACTGTTAAATCGGGGTGCCCATGTAATTTTAAGTGAAGGTCACTTGTTGGAAATGCTCGGAGCTATTCCAGAACTTGACCCCCACTCGGCTCTAGAACAACCTTTACCCGCTTTACCCGTACCAACCTTAGAGCCAGAATTGGCAAAAGTGTTGGATGCGATCGCATTTGAACCAACCCCATTCGATATCATTGTCCAGCAAGCAGCTTTAGAAGCAGGCTTAGTATCCAGTGCCTTGTTACAGTTGGAACTCATGGGATTAGTGTCTCAGTCACCAGGGATGCGATATCGAAAATTAATCACTGGAATATGAAAGTAAAAGGATTGAACGTTGCAGGTTGCAGGTTGAACGTTGCAGGTTGAACGTTGCAGGTTGAACGTTGCAGGTTGAACGTTGCAGGTTGCAGGTTTAAGGTTTAAAGTTTAAGGTTTAAAGTTTAAGGTTGGTAGGTTAACACTCAACAGTCAACAGTCAACAGTCAACGGCAGAAATTGAGATGAATACAAATAACAGTAATTTACGTTCCTTGGCACAAAAGCGTAAATTGGCGATTGGAACAGGAGTGTCTATGGAACCGTTGCGGGAGGATCCTAGTTATCGGGAGGTGTTGATGCGTGAATATAACATTGTGACACCAACTTATATCATGAAGTTTGAGCCGCTACAGCCCCAACGCCATCACTATAATTTTGACTGAAACCCAACATTCCCCCACTTTGCGAAGCAGGTGGGGGTGAGGGGTCTTGGGGCTAGTCTGCATTCCCTTGGGCTTCCATGTACTCCTTCAGCTTGTCGAGACTGGCTCCCCCAGCTGATACAGCACAGTAACCACGCTTCCAAAAAACAGGCTTCCAATAGAACTGCTTCAGATATTGTGCAAACTCTTTCCGGATCTCTCGACTGGTGATGGTTTTAAGTGCCATTGCTAGCTCAGATTCGGAAATATTGGGATGTTTGTCTATTAAAAGGTGAATATGGTCACGCTTGCCTAAGTCAGTCTGGCAATCCATTAGGATGCAACCACGCTTAAGACACATCTTGGCGATGATTTCACGAATACGTTTCAACATATCATCCGTGATGCAAGCATGGCGATATTTCGTGACAAAAACCATATGCACACTCAATGCTGTGACACTGTGAGCATGGCGGTTTAACTGTCTAGCCATGGGTTAACGACATATGCTAATATTAGTCATTATGGCACAGAAAAAACGACGAAAGGATTTAATTAGGACGGACAAATGGCAGTTAAAGCCATCTCAGCTACAACGTCAACTTCTAAGGCTGACAGTTCAAGAGTTCCGTTCTATTTGTCGTGGGTTGATTAGCGTCGTGTTTACCCATTGGCCTGAACTAGGTGGTCTTTCCAGCAAGCAAAGAATTCCAGCGGTTGAGCGGTTGATGCACAAGACACGTCAGAATCAATATCCTAAGTACGAGTACTTCATTCGTCGTTTCTATAAGTTCCCTTCCTACTACCGGAGGTCTGCTATCAGTTTTGCCATTGGTCAAGTTTCCTCATTTGTCACCCGTTATATGGAGTGGCAATCAGGAATCAGAAAGCGCAGAGACGCTAAACCACCACGGCTAAACGCTGATTGTGGCTGTTACCCTGCCCTGTACCAAGGTCAGTGCATCTTGTTTGGTGCTGCGATGGATACCGCCAAGATTAAGGTTTTCACTGGCACAGACTGGGTATGGACCCTCGTTCCGGTAGAAATCGAACCTGGATACAAACGTCATTTGCTTGATACCAATGAGAAGCTGTCACCCTATCTCATCGTCAACGAGAAAAAGTGTCACCTCTGGGTCCCGTTCAGATGCAATCCAGATGACAGGCAGGAAACTAATAGAGTCGTGTCAGTTGATCTTGGCATCAATACCACTGCTGTTGCTTCAGTTGTTACCTCAGATGGCACTGTTCTAGCTAGGCGCTTCATTCACCCTGGTAGAGACATAGACCGCAGAGATAAACGACTCAAGGGAATCAGCAAAAAAGCCAGTCTGAGCAATGGGAAGTTGCATAAAGGTTTTTGTCGGGGCAACTACCGCAAGGCTAGCAACATCAATACCCAGATTGCTCACTCTGTCTCTAGAGAACTGGTGGACTTTGCGGAAGCGTGGGGAGCCAAATTTATTGTGTTTGAGCTTCTCTTAGGCTGGAAACCTAGAGGCGGACGGAAACGTTCTAATCTGCGCCAACGCTTCCATGGATGGCTTCACAGGGCTATTGCAACCTGGACTGAAGCCAAGTGGAATGAACTAGGCGGTACGGTTAAGTACGTCAATCCTAGGGGCACTTCCAGCAATGCCTATGATGGTTCGGGTTCGGTCAAACGCGATTCTAAAAACTATGGTCTGTGTACATTCCCAACTGGGAAACGATACAACACAGATTTGCAGGCAACTTACAACATTGCTGCAAAGTATTGGTTCTATGAGCTTGTCCATAAAAAGGGTGAGGCTAAACGTGGCAAAAGAACCCGTTTAGCGCCTAGAAGTCGGGCTGTTACGCTTTCTACACTCTGGAACACTCCTAGTTCTAGTGTAGTGGGTTTTGACACCCCCAGTTATCCGTAGGATGCTGGGGGAGACTTCATGCTGCTGATAACTTTGTAGCCATTGCGAAAGCCAATCACATGCAGGTGCGCGGTCATAATCTAGTTTGGCATCATAGTGTGCCTTGGTGGCTAACCCACGGACAATGGACACCGGAAGAGTTAATCCATATCCTGCGACAACATATTCATACTGTTGTTGGTCACTATCGGGGACAATTAGCAGCTTGGGATGTGGTCAATGAAGCGGTAGCAGACCAAGACTCAGCAGGACAAAGGAAACGAGATACAATTTGGTTGCGCGGCATTGGACCAGAATACGTTGAGTTGGCATTTCGCTGGGCTCATGAAGCTGACCCCACAGTTCCCTTGTTTTATAATGACTACAGTGGAGAAGGACTTGGGGCAAAGTCAGATGCGATTTATGCCATGGTCAAAGAATTGCGACAACGGGATGTCCCAATTCACGGCATTGGCTTTCAAATGCACGTTAGTATTCAAAATCCTCCTAAGCCAGAAGACATAGCAGCAAACATGAAGCGTCTGGGTGAGTTGGGATTGCAGGTTCAGGTCACGGAGATGGACGTAAAAATCCATGATGGTAGCGGCACACAAGAAGAACGGGTGGCTGCTCAGACAAAGGTATATCGAGATATCCTGCAAGTTTGTTTAGAGGCTCCCAATTGTACAGCCTTCTTAACTTGGGAATTTGCAGATCATCATTCCTGGATTCCGGATTTCTTTGGTAAACCAGATTCTCCTCTACCTTTCGATGAATCCTATCGTCCTAAAGCTGCTTATCACGCGATGGTTGAAGTTTTAAAAATTGATAGTTAAAAATCACTTAAATTATCTTTTTTAATTCAGGAAATTGTTGTATAATTTGGAAGCTAATTAAGATGGTATATTTACCTGATACCCTCGAATTAACTATTAATTTGAGTGACGAACAATTTTTCCGGCTTTGTCAAGATAACAGGGATTTAAGATTTGAGCGCACCTCTGAAGGAGATTTAATCATCATGTCACCTACGGGAGGAAATACAGGTAGACAAAATATTAAACTATCGACTCAACTAGAATTGTGGAGCAGTCAAATGAAACTTGGTGTTGCATTTGACTCTAATACAGGATTTAAATTGCCTAATGGAGCAAATCGTTCTCCTGATGCGTCTTGGATTAAACGAGAGCGTTGGGAAGAGTTAACACCAGAAGAACAGGATAAATTTGTTCCTTTATGTCCTGATTTTGTGTTGGAATTGCGTTCTCCGAGTGATTCCCTGAAAATGGTGCAAGCTAAAGTAAGAGAGTATATGGAAAATGGCGCTAGATTAGGATGGTTAATTGATCCCCAAAATAAGGTTGTGGAAATCTATCGTCCCAATCAAGATGTAGAAATTATCCAATCTCCAAAAACCTTATCAGGAGAAGATGTTTTGCCTGGATTTACTTTAAATTTATCAGAAATTATCTGATATATAGAGCAGTTACCAACCCAATTGATAACTGCTATAGTTGAGTAGGCTAATCTTGAGATAGTATCTCTACATCTGTCCAGAAAATTCCTGAAGCATCACTCTCGTTTTCGTAAATATCCTGTACGCTCGACCCCAAATAACCATCTACTATCAAGCTATTCAATAACCACAGTAGTAGGGGAAGTGCGCAAATACTCATCAAAAAGATTAGGGATTTTCGGATAGTGTTTATCACTGTGCTAACTCCGGTATAGGAAAAATAATTCCGCTTAACATTAGCCAAGCTATAGCCAAAGTCAGCACAATGTTAAAACTCTGCCCTAC
>NZ_JAAHHU010001130.1:0-1644 GCF_010672095.1 Moorena sp. SIO3I6
CACAATCGACATGGGTTAGACCAATCACTAGGGGAATTTTTACACGCTGTTGCATAAAACTGAGCAGGCGACGGGAAGAGCTAAACTGACTGGGACGATGGGCATCAACAAGGAGTATGTAAGCATGCGCTTTCCGAATCAGGATGTCCCACATGAAATCAAAGCGAGACTGTCCTGGAGTGCCATATAAATGTAGCGCCATATCTTGAGCAAATTGCAAACGCCCAAAGTCCATCGCTACTGTAGTTTTTTGCTTAATTTTAGTTGTCACGTCCGTTGCTAGGCAATCTGTATCCACTACATCAATTTCGCTAACCGAGCGAATGAAAGAGGATTTTCCAGCACCCACGGCACCGGTTACAACTAGACGCATAATTTCCACGCTTATTTGCTGTTAGCCGTTCTGAAGTAGAATCCGAAACACTACAATACTATTGTCAACCATAGGATTAGGATTATTATGCTCTGATTGCAGAAAAACAGAAAAATTAACGAGCGAGAGTTAGCCACCTAATTTATTGGGTGGGCAGCGAACGCGCCCCGCGTGGCCAAAGGCCAGCGTTCCGGGATTTATCAAGGGCTTTCGTGCTAGAATAGAATCGTGAGTAAGAACAAGGTTGGTTACGTTGATTTTTTGCGCTTTACGGTGAGATTCCGGCCAGGTGGAGACGGGGAAAATCCTACGACCATGTTACAGGCAAGTAATGCAGCAAAAAGTAGTAATTTATTGCCCTGACTTGTTGGTACAACCACTCCGAAAGCTATTCCAATTAAAAGTAAATCCACAGGTTAACTTTTTAGTTAATCCGTTCGCGTAGCGTGGCCATAGGCCAGGGAGGTAGGGCAGTTTTGAGTCTGCCACAACGGTACAAGCTGGAATTATTTTCTGGCCAGTATTGTAAGCGTCGTGGAGAGGTGCGACCCCGTAATTTAATTCGCCATAGGAAAGCGCACCAAGCGCGGTTTTAACCCGCGTAACGACACGACTCTTAGAATCCACGCGATTTCAATCCGTGGAGAACTCAATACCATTAAGTCCAAAAAGTACCTAGCTGTTATTAATCCTTAATTACCTCCTTAAGAAACCAAGTAAGTGTTGCACAAAGCGATTGCTCAGCTCTTGATGATTGTCCTCCTCAGTTCGATTTGCCCCAACGGCCACTGGCTCTAATCCCTGTGATTGCCAATAGTTCTGTTGATATGAAGTAAGCATAGGCACTTCTGCGACTAAACCCACGCTAATCAGCCGGAAGGATATCTGTTGAACCGTTTCGAGAGACTTGCCCAACCGAGTAGCAATATCAGTCAGGGGAATTGACCCATTGGCTAATTTCCAAACTGCAGCTTCCATAGGGTCTAGCCCTAACTGGCGATGACCGACCATCGCCCTAGATAGTGCTGAGGTGGTTTCAGGTAGCTTGTCTGCTAATCCATTCCAATCTGGTAGAGCTCGCAGACCAATTAGAGTTGCTTTGGTAGCTGAGATGCTTAAACCCGTCATTTCTATCGTGGGCAAAGTTGCCTTAGAGTCAAACCTAAATTTAGCATCTTTGAGCCTGAATAAGCCACAAACTGAGCGTATAACCTGGGCATGAAATAGTAGTCTCAACTGCTCTGGATGCATAAATCCCTTAGTCTTCAAGA
>NZ_JAAHHU010001131.1:0-1641 GCF_010672095.1 Moorena sp. SIO3I6
CGCGCGTTATCGCCTCCTGTTCTTGATGCAGTCGCTCATGGGGGAAACCACGGCAGTCGCTCATGGGGGGAACCCCCAAGACCGCGCTGCCTCCCCAAGACCGCGCTGCATCGCTTTTAAAATCTCTAAACATTGTCTTGATGCAGTCGCTCATGGGGGAAACCACGGCAGTCGCTCATGGGGGGAACCCCCAAGACCGCGCTGCCTCCCCAAGACCGCGCTGCATCGCTTCTTCAATGCCAAATCGTTTCTTATAAGCAGCAATCGCCAAGTCTAAGGAATTTAAATTTGTCATAATAAACCATCCTTCTTTGGAGATAAATCCGGAAATACTACGCTTCCATTTACAGGCAACGTTAAAAGTGCTAAATCCCTTTGTTTTAGTTATTTTTACTCCTTGAAGAAAGACTGACGTTCCTGGCACTAACCCAAGCTCTGATAACTCAATCCAAATTTTATTTTTGACTTCAATAAACTCATTTTTTTTGAGACGTAAACAAAAGTATACAGACTTTCCTGACAACCATTTCGCTAGCTTAACAGAACAAAAGTCTCTATCTCCCAATAGGCAAATTTTCTAATCTTTAAAAATGGGAATTATTGTTGATAGATGACTGCTCTGCTCTTTACTATTACTGCTGCCTAATTTTGGCATCAAAGTCAAGTATATTGGCAATGCTCTGTCTTGATGCAGTCGCTCATGGGGGGAACCCCCAAGACCGCGCTGCATCGCTTTTATCCCAAATCCGGCTAGTTACTAAAAGATTTATTTTCCCCCAATTCGTACGGTCAATTGCTATATAAACTAGTTCATCTGTTTCAAAGTATGTTTCTAGTAAACTAGCGATTCTAGGAAACCAAATAGTTTCAAATCTTAGATTTGATCAAGACAAAAAACGCTGGATTCTTTTTCTTCTACTTTCAAACTTTATTCCAAGAGGTAAAGCATTTGCTAACTTTTCAATTGCTTTCTATTTTGATTGATTGTACAAGCATCACTAAACTATTTAATAAAATAAAATTACGATACTTTAGTTGAATTTTTAGAGGCTTTTGATAGAATAAGGGTAACATTTGCAACAGATAGGTCTTATTGACAATAAAAGACCTATCTTTTTCTATCACAGATCGTTACACTCCTGACGTATCAATTGTTTCAAGCCATATCGTCGCCCCCCCAGCCTCTCATCACTTTTCAAACATCCTCTTAGACCCCTATACAGAATCTCTGCTATTCCATCAGGACATTTTTGGGGAGAGTGGGGAGGGTGGGGTGATCGGGAAGTGTAGAATTTAGAATTAAGAATTAATTCTTAATTCTACATTCTTCATTCTTCATTCTTCATTCTTTATTCTGACAGATAACCTCTAAAAAAAATAGCCGCAGAAATACTATCCACGGCTAGGAATTTACCTTATGTCATTCAGTTTTCCAACCTATCCAAACGTGAGTGATCTTACACGACTCGACCGGATGGTTTGGCCGGGGGAAAACCCCCCAGCAATTTAACGTTTTAACGGAGTCTGAAGTACTTGGTGCTAATTGTTATGAATTCTCCCGGAACATCCGTCGGCTGCAGAGGACTCCACTCGGATATTTCGGTGTAGCCCAGTGCATAGAGGGTATGCATGGTATTAGTT
>NZ_JAAHHU010001132.1:0-1641 GCF_010672095.1 Moorena sp. SIO3I6
CCCGTCTCACCCGACCAGCATAAGGCGATCGCGTAGCGTCTCCCTAGGAGAATCGCACAATACTCAACTCTGCCAGCTCCTTCAATACCTCCTAAGACATCCTCTCAATTCAATAACTGCTCAGATAATTAGTTTCGTGTGAAGATTCTTAAAGCTCACAAACGGCTCAATTTTCAGGAAGGACTAAACGCTATATCGGTTACCCAGAGTGCTTTGTAGCCTTGTTTTTACCCTTTGATGGCAAAAACAAAAGAGCTGAATTGTTACGATTTGTAATTGAATCACATAATTGCACAAAATCTGCACAGACGATTTGCTTGAATAGTTTTGGTCCGAAAGCCGCTGCATCCCTGACTTAAAAGTTAGGGGTCAGTTTCCTTGAGTTACCTTGTGTCTCTGAGAGAGGCTACAAAATTCTTAACAAGAAGGCTCAACGGAATTGAAGCTACTGGAGTAATTCAAGGCTGCTGATTGATTCATTACTCTGCTGTTTGGCAGAGTAGGGCAGGCAGTCAATTACTATCCAGTTTTGGATTTATACAAGTCAAGATGTAAGGAGAGACTTTAATGTTAGATGCATTTGCACGGGTGGTTGCCCAAGCTGATACCCGAGGTGTATATCTCAGTAACGATCAATTCGATTCCCTCAAGAGCATGGTTGCTGAAAGCAATAAGCGCATGGATGTGGTCAACCGACTCACAAGCAATGCCTCTGCAATTGTAGCCAATGCTGCCCGTAGTCTGTTTGCAGAGCAGCCCCAATTGATCCAGCCTGGTGGCAATGCTTACACTGGCCGTCGCATGGCTGCTTGCTTGCGCGATATGGAGATTGTCTTTCGCTATGTAACCTATGCCACCTTCGCTGGTGACGGCAGTGTTTTAGATGATCGCTGCCTTAATGGCCTGCGGGAAACCTATGTAGCACTGGGAGTTCCTGGAGGTTCTGTAGCTGAAGGTATCAATAAAATGAAGGACGCTGCGATCGCCATTGCCAATGACAGAACTGGCATTACTCCTGGTGACTGTAGCTCTCTAATGTCTGAGTTAAGTGGTTATTTTGATCGAGCTGCTGCTGCTGTTGGCTAGTTTCACCAAACCCTAGGACAGCCATCTGCTCGTTCAATTCTTCAGTAGCATTTGTTTACGAAAAATTTGCAAAACTTTTTTTTTGAGAGGTAGATTACATTATGAAAACTCCCCTAACTGAAGCAGTAGCTACCGCTGACTCCCAAGGCCGCTTTCTGAGCAGTGCCGAAATTCAGAGTGCGTTCGGTCGTTTTCGCCAAGCTACTGCAAGTTTGGAAGCTGCTCAAAGCTTAACCAGTAAAGCTGAGACTCTAGTTAATGGTGCAGCCCAAGCTGTTTACCAAAAGTTCCCCTATACCACGCAGATGCAAGGACCGAACTACGCTTCGACTCCTGAAGGGAAGGCAAAATGTGCCCGTGATATCGGTTACTACCTGCGCATGGTTACCTATTGTTTGGTGACTGGGAGTACAGGACCCATGGATGAGTACCTGATCTCAGGAATCGCCGAAATCAACCTCACCTTTGAACTTTCTCCGAGCTGGTATGTCGAAGCTCTCAAGTACATCAAGGCGAACCATGGTCTAAGTGGTGACCCTGCCTCAACGGCAGGGT
>NZ_JAAHHU010001133.1:0-1641 GCF_010672095.1 Moorena sp. SIO3I6
AGTCTACGCTTAATTGCTCCAAGCTTGTTTGAACAGACGCTGTTGTTTCATTATCTACCTGAGTTATTAATTCTGTCAGAGTTGGAGTTAATTTTTGGTTGATTTCTACAGGAGGTATCAGGAAATCGAGTGGTAGTAGTTTACCGAAAATACTTTTATTTATCCACTCTACTTCATACAAACAATTTTCTATTGATATAGTTACTGCTGCTAATTGTTCCTGGTATTGTTTGGCTAATGCGTCTAATATTTATGGTAAAAGTTTCAGTTTTTCTGGTGGTAAATTGAATACGGTTTCTAGTTGTTGAGTGAGAGCTTCTGTTTTTCCTTGAGTAAGTAGTTTAATAATTGGAATCTCACTAATATTTTCTGTGTTTTGTTCTACTTCCTGTTGTTTGTCTGCTGTTTCCACCCAATAACGTTCCCGTTGGAATGGATATGTTGGCAATGCTACTTTCTGACGACTATAGTCTGAGTCAAATCCTGACCAATCTATTTTTATCCCTTTTACATACAATTGCCCTAAGCTTGATAACATTTGTTGCCACTCATCCACTCCCGGACGCAATGAGGGCAACCATTCTCCTATGTCTTCTGTTACACATTGCCTTCCCATCCCTAACAATATTGGTTTTGGTCCGATTTCTAGGAAGGTTTCATATCCTTGCTCCTCTAGAGTTTTCATACTTTGGGCAAATTTTACTGGTTGACGCACATGACGCACCCAATATTCAGCAGTTGTTATTTCTTTACCTACTTCAGTACCTGTAACGTTTGATATTAGTGGTATTTTTGGTTGATTATAGGTGACTTGTTTGGCTACTGCTTCAAATTCTGTTAACATTGGTTCCATTAATGGGGAGTGGAAGGCATGGGACACCTGTAATTGTTTGGTCTTAATTCCCAGATTTTTTAATTTATCACAAATAGTTGCTATAGCTCCACTCTCACCTGAAATTACTATACTTTCTGAACCATTAACTGCTGCTATTGTTACTTGGGAAGTATATTCTTTTATGGCCTCTGTTACCTCAGATTCTGATACCATTACTGATACCATCTCTCCACCGGAGGGTAACTTTTGCATCAACTTTCCTCGCATGGCGATTAATTTTAGACCATCTTCTAAACTAAATACTCCTGCTATGCAAGCGGCCACATATTCTCCTACACTATGACCCATCACCACATTAGGTTTAATTCCCCATGATTCCCATAATTTAAACAGGGCGTATTCTATGGCGAATATCGCGGGTTGGGTGTAAGCTGTTTGATCTAATAAAGAATCACTTGACTTTTGTGCATCTTTAGGGTAAATGATTTCTAATAGAGGTACTTCTAAAGATTCTTTCAGAATTTTATGGCATTGGTCTAGTATTTTCTGAAATGTCGGTTGAGTCTCATATAATTGTCGTCCCATATCTACATATTGAGACCCCTGCCCAGTAAATAAAAAGGCTATTTTTGTCCTAGTTTGGCTTGTTAGTTGTCCTGAACAGATGCCTGCAACATCCTCTCCCTGTTTGTATTGTTTGAGTTTCTCTATTAACTCTTGTTTATCAGATGTAACCACAGCTAATCTATAGTCAAATTCGGCTCTACCGATGTTGGCTGTGTAGCAAATATCTCCTAAATTATTAA
>NZ_JAAHHU010001134.1:0-1640 GCF_010672095.1 Moorena sp. SIO3I6
TGCCCGAGAGGTTGGCCCCGATGAGCTGGTCGGCCACCAGCTCGGCCTCCCGAGGCTGGCTGCCCAGGGCTCGACAATCGACAAAAGACGGTGTTCCTTTCTTGAAAGTCATTACCGATGCTGGAATGATTCCTGGAATCAAGGTGGACACTGGAGCAAAGGATCTCGCCGGTCATCCTAATGAGAAGGTGACAGAAGGGTTAGACGGCTTGCGAGAGCGCATCGCCGAGTACTATCAGATGGGCGCGCGCTTCGCCAAATGGCGAGCTGTGATCACCATTGGTGATGGGATTCCCAGCCGTGCTTGTATCGAAGCAAATGCTCATGGACTCGCTCGCTATGCTGCTTTATGCCAAGAAGGCGGGATCGTCCCGATCGTCGAACCTGAGGTGCTTATTGATGGCAATCATACCCTTGAACGCTGCTATCAAGTGACAGATGAAACACTGCATACGGTCTTCAATCATCTCCACACTCAAGGGGTTGCCTTCGACCAGATGATTTTGAAACCTAGTATGGTGATTCCAGGCAAGGAGTGCCCAACCCAAGTCAGTGTCGAGGCAGTTGCTGAAGCAACGATTAACTGTCTGCTGAAAAATGTCCCTGCAAGCGTGGCAGGCATTGCTTTCCTTTCCGGAGGCCAATCTATGGAGAACTCCTCGGCTCACTTAAACGCAATGAATTCCCTGTTTGGCAGTCAGTGTCCTTGGCCAGTTACCTTCTCTTATGCCCGCGCCATTCAACAACCTGCCCTTGATCACTGGAGTGGTGACAGTAGTCGGGTAACTGACGCTCAGCAAAAGCTTTTAGTACGTGCTAAATACAACAGTGCTGCCAGCATTGGCGAATATTCCAGCAGCATGGAAAAAACAACCGTTCCCGCCTAGTGCTTTTGATTTCCCTCTGAAAATTCTAGGTATAGCACTACGCATTAAAGTTAGGAGATTGATACAAGTAGCAAAAGGTGCGACAATCACGCGAATTTAATTATTCATGGGAAAACGCACTTTTGCCTCTTGCTTCTTGCCTCTTGCCTCTTGCCTCTTGCCTTGTGCGTAGCGCTATACTATTCTTTGGAAAGCACTTCTGGAATGCTTTATCCAAAAGTCTTTTTTATCACATGCGATCGCTTAGTGTGACCATTTCTGTAGCGTAGGTCAATCGCGCATAATCTAACTTAGGAACAAGCAGAAGAGTTTAGACATAGTCAGTCTTGTATGCGATCGCACCTATCTATATGCGATCGCATTTTATTGTGCGACCTGCTTTTGAATAGTCCCAAAGCGTTGACCCCCTCAACGACTAGCAGAAAAACTTCCACCAACGAAGTGAATATCACTAAAAGTTTCAATCCACAAACGAGCGCCACAATCGAGTGGATTATCGGGATTATAGACAATCTTACACGGACCAAGGATTTCCACTTCGTTGCCGTAGAGATTGGTGCCACTTCGTTTTACTGAAATCACTGGCTTGCGGTCTTGAGGACTTTTCTTGATATTCGAGCCAATGTGATTACGATTGACATTAATCTTCGCTAATGCGGGAGGACGACTAGTGCGCCATTTCCCCTTTGGTCCACGAGACCCTTTGGTAATTTGTGGCAAATGGTTGAACAGAGGAATAATCCAGAATTTCCC
>NZ_JAAHHU010001135.1:0-1640 GCF_010672095.1 Moorena sp. SIO3I6
ATACCCTCACTGATGTCGAAGGCCGCAAGCCCAAGCAGCAGCAACGAACCCCTATGCTGTTTAATGGCCTAATGGTGCAAACCATCAAGTCGGAGCAGCCACAACGAGACGAAAATCGGGAAGAAGACAAAAATCGGGAAAAAATTGAGCGCTTGCCTGTGCTAGACGGATTGCGCAAGTATGCTGCTGACCATGTTTTACTGATGGGACGTCCGGGTTCGGGAAAATCCACTGCGTTAGTGCGATTGTTGGGGGATGAGGGAATACAAGGGAAAATTCCGGTGCTGGTGGAACTGCGATATTACCAGAAATCGGTGCTGGAGTTAGTGCGGAATTTTCTGAAACGTCATGGTGTACTCCTCAACTCCACCGAAATCGAAAGATTATTGTTTGATGGACAATTCTGGTTACTGATCGATGGGGTGAACGAGCTACCGTCAGAAGCAGCACGCTCGGATTTGACTCAGTTTCGGAAGGATTACCAGAAGCGTACTCCCATGATTTTCACCACTAGGGATTTAGGAGTAGGTGGTGACTTGGGGATTCAGAAGAAGTTGGAAATGCAACCCTTGAGTGTAGAGCAAATGTCGGAGTTTGTCAGAAAATATTTGCCACAACAGGGGGAGCAGATGCTTAAGCAGTTGGGCGATCGCTTACGGGAGTTTGGGCAAACTCCTCTACTATTGTGGATGCTATGTTCCCTGTTTCAGGATCACGGAGAGATACCGTCGAATCTGGGTTTAGTGTTTCGCTCATTTACCCAGTTCTATTCTGATAACATCAAGCAAGATATTAACGTTTCAAGGGCATCAAAACTCTTGTGGCCTAAACTGCTACAAGAGTTAGGGTTTGTGATGACAGCAGGGGATAACCCCAAGCAGATTACTGTTGCTATTCCTAAGACAAAAGCCGAAGAAATTTTAACTGACTATCTAGGTAAGAAGCCTGTTGTCAATTCTAATGTTTGCCCCGAGACTTTGCTTGATGACTTACTGAAGCATCACTTGATTCAACAATCAGGAGATTTGATTGAGTTTCGACACCAACTGATCCAAGAATACTATACAGCGGAATATTTATTGAAGCAATTACCACGTCTTAGGGATCAGGAGTTACAACAAAACTATCTCAATTATTTGAAATGGACAGAAACCCTGGTGCTGATGCTGCAATTAGTAGATGATCAAGCCCAAGCCCAGCGGGTGGTAAGGTTAGGGTTAGCAGTGGATTGGCAACTGGGAGCCAGGTTAGCCGGAGCAGTAAAACCGGAGTTTCAGGAGCAGACTGTTGGGTTAGTGGCTGGGTTAAATGTTCCCACCTTACTTAAGGTTGAGCTGTTGGGAATAACTGGATCAGAAAAAGCGATACCTGAGCTAAGTAAATGCCTGGATCATGACCACGATTCTGTGCGTTGGAGTGCGGCAAAAGCTCTGGGAAAAATCGGGACAGAAGCCACCATCGACCCCTTAATTAAATTGCTGGATGATGACGACTATGATGTGGGTAGGATTGCGGCAGCCCTTAGGAGTGACAGACTAGCCAAACTCAGTAGTCATGATTACGTGAGTGAAGAAGGAGCGGGTCAACACGCGATCTTTCTTCTGAGCTCGGAGAAAACTTGGCGACACCAATGTCGTTAG
>NZ_JAAHHU010001136.1:0-1640 GCF_010672095.1 Moorena sp. SIO3I6
TATTTCCTCTTCGTCCGATTGTAACTGTAGCGCTATCGGCTTAGTTTGAATTTCTTCTTCCTCGGATTGTAACTGTAGCGCTATCGGTTTAGTTTGTATTTCCTCTTCCTCGGATTGTAACTGTAGCGCTATGGGCTTAGTTTGAACCTCCTCTTCCTCCATGGAATTTTGCACTGAGGGTGCTGACATCCGCATTACTTGGGCTGCAACACTGTCTGCCTCCTTTTCGTACACATCATCTGGTTCCCCCACTTGCATTTTTGTCTGGATCAGACGATTGACGGCTTGGTTTCCCAGTTTTCGTTGGAGTTGCAGCATCGGGTGAACCGGGCCATAACTTGACCACGGTTTTTGAGTAACCGTTGAAGCTTTTTTTTGACCGTTTGCTTCTGTTGTTTTAGTTTGGGTTGCTCGTTGATAGCCCATGAGGTTCACCTTTTCCTTGGCCGTTGCTACTAATATGATGATGCAATTTTTACAGACTGAGTGTTTTGAGCCGTTACCTTTACGTTTCTTGCTCAGGGTCTGTCGAGGAGTCTTTCTCACGAATCTCTATGTCAGGACCAGGGCGAGGACCAGGGCCAGAACCAGAGCCAGGACCAGGGCGAGGACCAGGGCCAGAACCAGAGCCAGGATCAGGGTTAGGATCAGGGTCAGAAATAACTATACCTAATTGCCGTTCTATAACTAGGATTCGCTCTTGTAGATTTGTGATTTGCCCTTGTAGACTTTGAACCTCAGAAGCGTTATCCAGTTGACTCCTAGTCACATCATCCAATTTAACCATGCTAATACTTTTATCAGCAATTTTGGCATTGGTCACCGATTTATTGGCTAATTCGGCAGTACCTACAGAACCATCCCCTTCAAACTTAGTGGCCTTGACAGTTCCAGCCACCTCTAATTTTTCACTAGGATTATTTGTGCCAATGCCTACATTGCCGTTTGGCTGTAACCTCATTATTTCTTGTTCATCTGCAGCACCACCGGTCGCCGCAAAAATGAATCTGAATACATCATTCGTATTATCTCCCCATGCCAGTACAGAATCTTTGCGATCTGCCCCTTCATCTTTCAATCCTAGAAATACATTGTCACTATTCCAAGCAACTTGTAGTCCTGTTGTCATCCAGGGGCGATTACCACCTCCTAATCCATCTCCAACTTGCAAAAGGGATTGTGGATTTGTTGTCCCAATGCCGACATTGCCAGCATTATAGTAAATCCTGTTACTACTACCATCAGACCACTTTGTGCCACCAGCGCTAATACCAGTTAAACCAGAACCATCCCCTTCAAACTTAGTGGCCTTGACAGTTCCAGCCACCTCTAATTTTTCACTAGGATTATTTGTGCCAATGCCAACGTTGCCTTTGACTATCAAATCATTCTTTCCTGGATTGGCATAAGCATAAGTGTCAGAAACTAAAATTCCTCCTGCTTTTAATCCTGATGCACTGCTATTATCGGGAGAATTTATCAGCTGGAGATATCTATTTAACTGGGATTCTCCTGTCCCCGTATATAAGATAGGACTTACACCTGCTTCTAGGGTGAGATGTCCTCTAACATCTAACTTTGTTTCTGGATTATTTGTCCCAATGCCGACATTGCCAGCGTTATAGTAAATCTTGTTACTA
>NZ_JAAHHU010001137.1:0-1640 GCF_010672095.1 Moorena sp. SIO3I6
CGGAAATATTTCCCCAGCCCATCAAGTACGAAAGTAGAGTGGGAATCTACAGAGGTTTTTGGACTTACCTCAGTTGAGTGCAAAAATGCTATGGTTTCCCATAATCAAGCAATTAGTCAAAAAAGAGTTTAGAGAAAGAAGTGGTAAGATTAGTCAAAGAAATCAGAACATAAAATTAAAGTTAATTCATCAAGGTTATCTATTATTAGTGATAGATCGTACACAATGGAAAGAGAGAAATTTAATAGTGTTAAGTCTGGTGTGGGGTCGTCATGCTATACCAGTATATTGGCAACTGCTCGGGAAAAAAGGTAGTAGTAATTTCAGTATACAGAAAAAAGTAATTGCGCCAGTATTACGTTTACTACGCCCCTATCCAATTGTCTTTTTAGGAGATAGGGAATTTCAGAGTGTCAGGCTGGCTAAGTGGCTGAGTAACTGGGGTATAGACTTTGCTTTACGTCAAAAAAAGGGCACATGTATCAGTGATGATGGTGAAACTTATCAAGCACTCAAAAAACTAGATGTACGACCAGGACAGTCGGCATTTTTTTCAGAAATACACTGTACAAAAGAGCATCAGTTAGGTGACTTTAATCTAGCCGTATATTGGAAACGTAGTTATCGAAAAAAAGGCCCCAAAGACCCTTGGTATATTCTCACTAGTCTATCTAATCCTCGATTGGCTTTATCCTTCTATAAAGCTCGTTGGGGGATAGAAACTATGTTCAGAGATTGTAAAACTAGCGGCTACAATCTCGAAAATACTCGTGTTAATGAGCGCCGTTTATTAGCTACTATTTTCATCGTAACCCTTGCTTATAGTTTAGCTACTTTGCAAGGAGAATGTTTTCAAAATATCGGAGTAAATAAGTACATTTGTCGCCCCACCGAGTCGAAACGTTCTGTCCCACGCCATAGTAATTTTTGGCTTGGATTATATGGAACTCTTTGGGTTGAGTCGATGAAACTTTGGTCTGAAGAAGCCATGGCCTTGATGAAACTTAAGCCTCATAAACGCTTCTATTTTCACCGGGGTTTGCACGCTCTTTCCCTGATTCAGTCTTGCTTATAGCCTCCTTGTCACCCCTTAAGGTAAAGGAGTAAGGTTTCAAGGGTAATGGTTTTTTATAACTAATTATCCGAACCTGATATAACTTACTTATTGCTTATTTTTAGCGAGACTAAGCTTCACGAATAAATAAGGATTTTGTCAATTGTCGCCCCTCCAGGATAGGTAGACTTCTGTTAAGGATAATTCTATAGATAAAAAACTTAAAATATAAACTATTTTTTCGATGATTTTAATGATCAGCTAAATCAGATATATTGACATTTGTTTAAGGGAGTACCAATTTGGAGAAATTTGTAATTTGCATGAGGTTCTTGGAATAGTGAAAAGTGAGAATTTTTACTCACAATATCAATCAAATTAATAAAACTGTAAATTTTTGTTAAGGCATTCCTCCTTAATCGTTAATCTTTACTAATGTAATTAGTAAGCTGATGCGCATTTATATTGGTTCCCAAATGTAAAAAACCTACCCTTGTGAGCTTAGTAAGGAGGGAATAGCGCTAAGAAGGAAGGAGTCTTAATAAGGATGAAATAGCGATGATAATGGTGTGCATGCGCTGGATTA
>NZ_JAAHHU010001138.1:0-1639 GCF_010672095.1 Moorena sp. SIO3I6
TAGCATGGTAGGGTGGGCAAATATTGAAAGTTTGACAATTTAATTAGGAATCATGTCTATTTGCCCACCCTACAAAAGCGTACGCATTTTATGTCAAATTTTCAACAGTCCAATCTTCGTGCAATAATCCTGGTACCTTATCAAAATCTTGATGATTACGAGTTAACAAAACCAAGTCACGAAATAGTGCAATGGCAGCAATTCGCGCATCCATCTTTGCCAGTTGAATTCGTTGGGATTGTAATTGATTAAATCTCAAAGCTGCACCCGCATCAAACGAGACCAGGGGTAATACCTTGAAGTCGCTGACGAGTCGTACCATCATTTCATAACCTTTTACTACATCATTGGTGTTACGAGCCCGATTAATATAAGCGTGACAGCCTAGCATCTGCTCATGAAATGTTACTGTTGATACTGCAAAATCCGACAGTGGATAGCGATTCATACGTCTCAAAAGGTTATCGTAATCCTTTCCTGTTCTCCGCTGAATAATGCTTAGATGATCCGTATCCAACAAATATTTCATGGTTCGTCTTGCGCTTCGAGGATAGATTCATCGCCTTGGCGTATGGCTCGTCCATAAGCCAGCACCTCCTCAAATGCCGGTTCATCTTTAAAAGAGCCTGTAATTTGTTGTAGCCAATTCATCGGCTGGGGGGTCGAAACTTGCTTCTGTAACTGCGCGATCGCAGCCTCTATGGCTGTTAGCCTTTCCTCTAGGGAAGTGTTGATTGTCATTTGAGTTTTTCGTTAATCAGTTTATCGTTATAATATAATTCAATATAACATAATAATAAACTGATTTGTTGGGTTTTGTTCCCTCAACCGAATCTACAATGTCGGCGTAAGCACTTGTTTTTTGATGCCATTCATTGTATTATATACTCGTTTATTTTGAGTAATGCAAATAGATGGTGCATTACATTTCATGCTATAGATGGTGCGTTACATTTTCTGCTATAGATGGTGCGTTACATTTCATTAACGCACCCTACAAGAGATGCGATCGCACTAATCCCTGTTCCCTGTTCCCTGTTCCCTGTTCCCTATTATTGACTATTTATCTCCTGAACTTATCAACATCTAAACTATGCTTTCACAAAACCTGAAAATTGTTACTCTGCTCCCCAGTGCCACGGAAATTGTGGCAGCTTTAGGATTAGCTGATGCCATTGTGGGGCGATCCCACGAATGCGACTATCCCGCAACCATCAAAAATCAACCTGTCTGCACCGAGGCTCAAATCAATAGCAATAAACCTAGTGCTGAGATTGATGATGATATAAACAATCTGGTAAAACGTGCCTTGAGTATTTACCAAGTAAAAACTGATGTTTTAGAACAACTGCAACCAACCCACATTGTTACTCAAGATCAATGTGATGTCTGTGCTGTCAACTTCGATGTGGTGGAGAAAGCAGTTGCGAACCTTACTAATAGCCAGCCTCAGATAATTTCCTTGCAGCCAAACTTGCTAACTGAAGTTTGGGCAGATATTGAGCGAGTTGCTACCATCCTGGGAGTAGAGTCACACTCTCTACTGAACCAATTACAGTCTCGTGTCGAAACCTGTAAGCAAAAGACACAGGAAATGTCGGAAAATCACCGCCCTACTGTTGCTTGCATCGAGTGGACA